>JAKFVH010000072.1 GCA_021732285.1 Reyranella sp.
GCGTGAAGCGGCGGGCTGGCGGTTCGACGTCGAACTGCGCGCGCTGAGCAAGGACGGCACGGGCTGTGAAGCTGACGGAAAGCTGTCGTTCCACAGTGGCCAGCCGCTCGCCATGGTAGCCTGAGCAGCAATGGCCTCTTCCGACATCGTCGTGACGCCCGTCAGCGGCAAATCCGACCTCAAAGCCTTCATCGACCTGCCCAAGCGCCTCTACGCCGGCCACAAGGGTTACATCCCGCATCTCGACGCCGAGCGGCGCGAGGCGTTCACGCCGGGCAAGAACCCGCTGTTCGGCCACGTCGAGGTCCAGTTCTTCCTGGCCCGCCGCGGCGGCCGCGTCGTCGGCCGCATCGCAGCCCAAGTCGACCGCGCCTATCTGGAACGCTACGCCGACGACACCGGCCATTTCGGCTGCCTCGCCGCCGAGGACGATCCCGCGATCTTCGCTGCCCTGTTCGCGGCAGCCGAGAACTGGCTGCGTGGCAAGGGCCTGAAGCGGGCGACCGGCCCGTTCAACCTCTCGGTCAACGAGGAGGTCGGGCTGCTGGTCTGGGGCTTCGAGAGTCGTCCGGTGCTGCTGGTGCCCTACGATCCGCCGTATGCCGGCGCGCGAGTAGAAGCCTGCGGCTACGCCAAGCTGAAAGACGTCTTCTCCTACGACTACGACGTCCAGAACGCACCCGAGACGATCGGCGCCAAGCTGATGGCGCGCGCCGGCATGGCCGGCCGGGTCAAGGTCCGCACCGCCAACATGAGGATGTTCGACGCCGAGGTCAGGACCCTGGTCGGCATCTTCAACGATGCCTGGAGCGACAACTGGGGCTTCGTGCCCTTCACCCAGGCCGAGATCGACCACGCCTCGAAAGCCTTCGGCCCGGTGATCGTGCCTGAGCTCGCGGTGTTCGTGGAGGTCGACGACGAGGCTGTCGCCTTCATCGTAGCGCTGACCAACCTCAACGAGGCGATCGAGGAGTTCAACGGCAGCCTGAACCCGATCAACCTCATAAAGCTCCTGTGGCGGCTCAAGATCGCCGGTGTCGGCAGCACGCGCGTGCCGCTGATGGGGGTGAAGAAGAAGTTCCGCAATCACCCTCTGATGGGCGCCGGGCTCGCCATGATGGCGATCGATCATCTGCGGGCCAACGGCAAGCGGCTGGGCAAGACCAGCGCCGAGCTGGGCTGGATCCTCGAGGACAACAAGGCGACCAACAACATCATCCGCTCGGTCGGCGGGGTGCACTACAAGACGCACCGCATCTACGAGAAGGCCTTGTGAGCCATCCGGCGGCCTTCGCGCCGCTCGCCAACCGCGCCTTCCTCGCCCTGTGGATCGCCAACCTGCTCTCCAACACCGGCGGCTGGATGGCGAGCACGGGTGCGGCCTGGGAGATGACCAGCCTCACGTCCGAGCCGATTTTCGTGGCGCTGCTGGCCGCATCCGGCACGTTGCCGATGTTCCTGTTCTGCTTCTTCGCCGGCATCCTCGCCGACCGCTTCGACCGGCGGCTCTATATCATCGCCTGCCAGGTCTGGATGATGGCCGTGGCCGCGACCCTGGCGATGCTGGCCTTCTTCGGCCTGCTCAGCCACTGGACCCTTCTGGGGCTCACCTTCTGCATCGGGCTGGGCAACGCCATGAACGCGCCGGCCTGGCACGCCATCGTGCCCGAGATCGTCTCGGGCACGCAGCTTCGGCCGGCAATCGCGCTCAACAGCGCGGGCTTCAACCTCGCGCGCACTGTGGGCCCGGTGGTCGGCCAGATCCTGCTCGGCCTCGTGGGCGTCTTCCTTCTTTTTGCCATCAACGCCGCCACCTACATCGGCGTCATCTTCGCCATGTCGAGCTGGAAGAGGAGCGCCGAGGCCCGGGCCAGCCAGCGCCGCGAAGGCTTCGTCGAAGCCGCCCGGTCCGGCGTGGCCTTCGTGCGCAACTCGGCGGAGCTCAAGGCTGTATTCGCCCGCGGCCTCTGCTTCTTCACGCCGGGCATCGCCATCGGCACCTTGCTGCCGGTGATCGGCCGCTTCGAGCTCGGCCTCGACGAGTTCGCCTTCGGCATCCTCTACGCCGTGTTCGGCGTCGGCGCCGTGGCCGCTGCCATGATGATGCCACTCATCAACCGCCTGCTCGGGCCCGATCGTGCAAACATCTGGGCAATGGGCATCCACGCCTTTGCCACATTGGTCGCTGCACTCGTCATGACGCCCTACGTCGTCGGCGCCTGCGTGGCGCTCTCGGGCGCCTGCTGGATCACCGTCATCGCCAACAACGGCGCCTCGGTGCAGATGATCCTCCCCAATTTCATGCGGGCGCGAGGCATGGCGGTACACCAGATGGTGTTTTTCGGCTCGATGGTCGTGGGCTCGCTCCTGTGGGGCAAGATCGCCACCTTGCTCGGCACGCAGGCCGCGTTGATCCTCTCGGCCGCCTCGCTGGTGCCCTTCACCGTGCTCGCCGCCTGGATCCGACTGCCGCGCTCGACGCTGCCACGCACCTGACCTGTGGACTTCGGAACACAAGACACACAAAAATTTGCCTGCCGGGGCAGAATCTTCTTGTAACCGCGTCGATTAGTTGTATTTACGGATTCAAGACGCCCAACGCACGTGCCGCTGGCCCATAGTGGTTACGCAACGACGGAAAGTGTTCTTTTTGGCAGCGCCGGCTTCGAGCCGGGTCCGGGAAGGAGCTTCTGATATGTTTGCTTACCGCGCGGGGCGTGCTCCCCGCTATTCCGTCATTTGCCCGGTGAGTTCTGACCGGGCCGCTTCGTTCGATCTTCCGCTCCTGCAGCGGACAGAGACCCCGTCGAGTATCGGCTGACGCACGCCGCCTTTAGCGCCGTACGTCCCGTTCGACTTTTCCACCGAACCAGCCTTTTGACCTGATTGACGGGGAACCCCCCAGCGATGACCGAGCGTATCTTTCGTTATCTCCGAGAGCAGCAGCCCGAGACGCCGTGCCTGGTGATCGACCTCGACGTGGTCGAGAACAATTTCAGGCGCATGCGCGAGCTGCTGCCGGCGGCTCACATCTTCTACGCCGTGAAGGCCAACCCGGCCGCGCAGATCCTGTCGCGCCTGTCGGGCCTGGGCTCGAAGTTCGACACCGCGAGCCGCGGTGAGATCGAGCTCGTGCAGGCGACCGGCGTCAGCATGGACCGCGTCTCCTTCGGCAACACCATCAAGAAGGAAAAGGACATCGCCTGGGCCTACCAGCAGGGCGTGCGCCTGTTCGCCTTCGACAGCGAGGCCGAGCTGCAGAAGCTGAGCCGCGTCGCCCCCGGCGCGCGCGTGTTCTGCCGCGTGCTGGTCGATTGCGGCGGCGCCGAGTGGCCGCTCAGCAAGAAGTTCGGCTGCGCGCCGGAGATGGCCAAGGACCTGCTGCGCAAGGCCAAGGACTGGGGCCTCGACCCCTACGGCATCTCCTTCCATGTCGGCAGCCAGCAGACCGACCTCGAGCAGTGGGACAAGGCGCTCGGCCAGGTCTCGCAGATGTTCTTCGCGCTGGCCGAAGAGGGTGTCGACCTGCGCATGGTCAACCTGGGCGGCGGCTTCCCGGCGCGCTATCGCGCCGAGGTCAACAGCCTGGAGGCCTACTGCGAGGCGGTGACCCGCGCGCTGGTGCGCCACTTCGGCAACCGCATGCCCGAGGTGATCATCGAGCCCGGCCGCTCCATGGTGGGCGACGCGGGCGTGATCCAGAGCGAGGTGGTCCTGGTCTCGCGCAAGGCGGCCAACGACCGCAAGCGCTGGGTCTACCTCGACATCGGCAAGTTCTCGGGCCTCGCCGAGACCATGGGCGAGAGCATCAAGTACCGCCTGCGCACCGGCCGTGACGGCACGCGCGTGGGGCCGGTGGTGCTGGCCGGCCCGACCTGCGACTCGGCCGACATCCTGTATGAAAAGACCGAGTACAAGCTGCCGTTGTCGCTGAAGCCCGGCGACAAGGTCGAGATTCTGGCCACTGGCGCCTATACGACGACCTACTCGTCGGTCGCCTTCAACGGCTTCGCGCCCCTCAGGGCGATCTGCATCTAGCCCTTCGTTCTGTAACGAACAGACGTTAACGGGGCCTTGAGAAAGGCCCCGTTGCCGTTTATCGACCACTTTTAGACAAGGCCAGAGGCCAGACAGGGACGCTGAAATGGCGAAGAAACTCGCGCGCAAGGGCAAGAAGAAGCTCTCCAAGAAGTACGCTTCGTTCTCGGGCCGCATGGTCATGATCGGCTTCGGCTCGATCGGCCAGGGCGTGATGCCGCTGATCTTCCGGCACATCGACATCAAGCCCGAGCAGATCACGGTCATCTCGGCCGAGGATCGCGGCGGCCTGAAGGAGCTGAAGAAGTTCGGCGTCCGCTTCATCAGGAAGCGCCTGACCCGCGAGAACTTCCGCCAGACCCTGGAGAAGCGCCTGGCCAAGGGCGACTTCCTGGTCAACCTGTCGGTCGAGGTTGCCTCGACGGCCCTGGTCGAGCTCTGCCAGGAGAAAGGCGCGCTCTACATCGACACCTGCATCGAGCCCTGGCCGGGCGGCTACACCGATCCCAGCCTGTCGGTGTCGCTGCGCTCCAACTATGCGCTGCGCGAGAACATGCTGAAGCTCGCGCCCAAGTACCGCGGCGGCCCGACGGCGGTGATCGCCCACGGCGCCAACCCGGGCCTGGTCTCGCATTTCGTCAAGAAGGCCCTGGTCAACATCGCCAAGGACACCGGCAAGGGCGTCGTCAAGCCGACCACCCGCGAGGGCTGGGGCGAGCTGGCGCGCGATCTCGGCGTGCAGGTCATCCACATCGCCGAGCGCGACACCCAGGTCTCCAGGAAGCCCAAGAAGGTCGGCGAGTTCGTCAACACCTGGTCGATCGACGGCTTCGTCTCGGAGGGCAGCCAGCCCGCCGAGATGGGCTGGGGCACCCACGAGAAGGGCCTGCCGTTCGACGGCGCGCGCCACGAGTTCGGCTGCGACGCCGCGATCTACCTCAACCGGCCGGGCCTGATCACGCGCGTGCGCACCTGGACGCCGCTCGAGGGGCCGTTCCACGGCTTCATCATCACCCACAACGAATCGATCTCGATGGCGGACTATTTCACGTTGCGCCAGGGCCAGCACGCCGTCTACCGGCCGACCGTGCACTATGCCTATCACCCGTGCGACCAGGCGATCATGTCCATGCACGAATGCGCGGGCAAGAACCTGCACCAGCAGAAGACGCAGCGCCTGATCGTCGACGAGATCACCTCGGGCCGCGACGAGCTCGGCGTGCTGCTGATGGGCCATGCCAAGGGCGCCTACTGGTACGGCTCGCAGCTCGACATCCACGAGGCGCGCGAGCTCACGCCCTACAACAACGCGACCTCGATCCAGGTCTGCGCGCCCGTGCTGTCGGGCATCATCTGGGCGCTGGAGAACCCCGATCGCGGCATCGTCGAGGCCGACGAGATGGATTTCGAGCGCAACCTCGAGATCTGCATGCCCTATCTCGGGCCGGTGGTCGGCAAGTACAGCGACTGGACGCCGCTCAAGGACCGCGACGGGCTGTTCCCCGAGGACCTCGACCGGACCGATCCCTGGCAGTTCAAGAACTTCCGGGTGACCTGACTTGCAAGGCAATCGCGCGCCGCGCCGCGCGCGCCCTCATGTCAGCTTTCCTTCGCCGATGTGTGCTAAGTCACATTTGCGCCCCGCAAAGCCCGTCACAGTGGGGGCTGAAGGCTGACACCTCGGCCCTGGCACGAAAATGACGGAGCTTGACGGGCGGCATGTGGTCTCCGACGTTGCGGAGAACAAGGCGCGCTTGAACGGAGGATCCCATGGGCCGGCTGATCAGCCAGGGCAGCAAGGGCGAGGACGTCCGTGCCATTCAGGATGTGCTGAACTTCCACATCCGTCGCCTGACGCCTTTGGCGGTGGATGGTGACTTCGGCCCCCTGACCCACGCGCGTGTGGTCGAGTTTCAGAAGGTGAACGCGCTGAAGGCCGATGGAATTGTCGGACCACGGACGATGACCAAGTTGTTCGAGGAAGAGCAACTGCCGATCGCGATCGCCCTGGTGCCGCAACTGGCGCCGAAGGTCGGTGGGCCGCCACGTGGCATCCAGCCGCCTCGTCTGATCCCGCCATTGACGTTGCCGCCGCTGACGCCGCCGGTACTGACCCCATTCTTCCTTCCCCCCGACTCGTCCGCCCGCATTCCGGTGCTGACGCCCGCTGGCCAGACCGTGAGCTTCCTCACGACGGTGCCGGTTCGCAATGATCCGGTCGATCCTGCGACACGAAGCTTCGTCGAAATCATGCGGCTCCTCGATCGCCTGCCCCAGTCGTTTCCTTTCCGCGGCACGATCATTGGCGCGGTACCGAGACCCGTTCCCAAAGTCGGCCCTCTCGCGCTCGACCCGGTATCGCCCATGAGTTTTGGCTTCCAGTGGGGCGTCAAGCCGGTGTTCGACTTCAAGTCGATCGGCCCGCCGATTCAGTTCGCGGTGGGCGGTGCCGTGAATGCCCGCTACGTCCTGAAGCTGGTCGACAAGCCTGGGGCAACGGTCCCCCAGCTCGGGCTGTTCGTGCAGGGTGACTTCAGAGGCACCATTGACTGGACGAGCCAGGCGGCAGAATCGAGACCGCAGATTGATCTCAAGGGCTCGTTCTTCGGCGGCCTCCAGGGGCGCTTTTAGGGCGAAAGCTCACATCTAGTCGCGCCAGCGGCACCGCTCCAAATCCAGGCGGTTGCCGGCGTCGAATTTGAGGCCTTCCTTTTCCAGCAAGCGCCGCTGGACGATGTCGCCGCCATTGCGGGACAGGCTGTAGGACACCTCGCCCTTGGCGTTGACGACACGGTGCCACGGGATCCTGGTTGCCGGGGGAAGGCGCTGAAGGACACGGCCGACAAGGCGGGCACGCCTCGGCATGCCGGCCATCGCGGCGACCTGGCCATAGGTCGCAACCCAGCCCTTGGGGATGCGGCGGATCACGGCGCAAATGGCTTCGACTGCTGCATCGCCTCGGACAGCGGCAGTTTGGGACAGCGCTCGCTTCGGCAGCTTGCGCCGATCCCCGGTCGCCCAGCTTTGCAACAGTCTGGACGCTGTCAGCCCGAGGCCCTTGTCAGGACGACGCATGGTGCGGATTCCCCTCGTGTCAGGCTTTGCCGTCGAGCGAGAGAATAGACCAGTCCGTCGACAGTTCGCGATAGAGGCACTCGGCGATCCAGTAGTTGCCGTAGGGCATCACGTCCTCCTGTGGGAAGCGGCCCAGTCGCGGCTTGCCGGCCTCGACATGGCGCATGCGGCCCCAGCTTCCGTGCAGCACGACGCCGCCCGGCGTCAGGAAGTCGGCCAGGAGAATTTTAAGGGTTTCCCGCGCAACGTTCCGGTAGCGCTGCGCCCGGTCCGGCAGCCAGCGCGCCAGGCGCAGCAGGACGGCGGTCGCGATGCAGGCGGCACAGGAATCGTAGGGAAGCTTGTCGCGCTCGGGGTCGTTGTAGTCGTAGCGCGGCACCCAGCCTTGCGGCGCATGCGCCACGTACCAGTCGGCGGCCGATCGCGCCGCGTCCAGATAGTGCGGCTTCCGGCTGGCTTCATAGGCGTGGGAGAAGCCCAGCATGGCCCAGGCCTGGCCGCGCGCCCAGACACTGTCGTTTGACCATCCTTGCAGGCTGAACAGGCCGGTGACGGCGCGGGTCTCAGGATGGAGCGCCGCCGCGTGGCACGACGAGCCGTCGGCGCGCAGCAGGCCGATCTCCAGCACGGTATCGAGGTGGCGGTAGGCAAGGGCAGCCCGTTCGGGCTCCCACTGGGAGGCCCAAAACATCGATGGAAGGTTGAGGCCGGTGTCGATGACGATCCGGTCGGCCCCGGCGATCTGGAGGAACGCGTTGGCCTTTCGATCGAAGATGTTCGCGAAGTTGTCGCCGCCGGCCAGCGTCCAGGCCTTCAGATCCTCGCGTCCGGTGATCTGATGGCCGAGCGTCAGGGCGTAGTACATGTCGATGCCGGTCGACGAGAACACCGTGGGATGCCGGGCAAGCACGGGCCCGATCCGCTGGCAAAGCGTCAGGGCGGCATCGCCATACCGGCGTTCGCGCGTCAGCAGATGCAGGAGCCAGAGACGACCGGCGAGAAAGCCGACCCACTGGAAGTTCGCCCAGCTGTCCCAGACGTAGTCGTCGTCCCAGCTGTATCCGCCAGTCATGTAGTTCAGGCGCGGCACGCGGCGGCCGAGCGCCAGGTCATCGCAGACCACGTCGGCGCCGTTGCACAGTTGGCGAACGGCTCGCTCAAGCGTCCGCTTGTAGTTTTCGTCCATGTCTACGCTTCGACGACCATACCAATGGCGCGGTCGAGCAGTTCCAGCCCTTCGTCGATCTCCTCGTCCGCGACGGTGAGAGGCGGCGCGATCCGCATGGTCCCGCCGGACGTGCCCGACCGGACGAGATTGGCCGCCAGGCCGATGTCCATGGCGGCTTCCGTGACCGCATTGGAGATGCTGGTCGCATCGCGCGAGCCCATATCGGTGAACTCGATGCCGCGCAGCAGGCCACGGCCGCGGACATCGCCGATGCTGGGATGGCGTTGCTTCAGGCGCAGCAGCCCGGACGCGAGATACTTGCCGGCCTCGGCGGCGCGCTCGGCCAACCGGTCGCGCTGCACGATCTCGAGGACTTTCAGGCCGACCGCGGCGGGCAGAGGGTCGTTCACATGGGTCGTGTAGAAGAAGAAGTTCCGCTCGTCGGCGATGGCGGAGACTTTCTCATTGGTCATGACCGCGGACAGGGCCATGCCGGCGCCGAGGGTCTTGGACAGGGTGAGGATGTCGGGGACGACGCCATCCCGCTCGAACGCGAACATCGTGCCGGTGCGGCCGAGCCCGGTCTGCGCCTCGTCGAGGATCAGCAGCATGCCGCGCGCCTCGCAGTGCGCCTTGAGCGCGGCGAGGTAGCCCAAGGGCAGGTCGATGACGCCGCCGCTGCTCAAGATCGGCTCGGCGATGAAGGCCGCCAGGTTGCCCGTGCACTGGGCGTCGACCTGATCGAAGGCATCGTCCAGCTCCCGGCGCCAGTCGACGCCGGCAAAGCGCGGCCGGTAGGCATTCGGCGCCGGAATGGCGAAGTAGCCGGGCGCAAGCGGTCCGATCCCCTTCCGGCCGACCTTGAATGTGGCGGCGGCCGAGCCGGCGGTCACGCCGTGATACGACTTGGTGAAGGTCACGATCTCCCATTTCCCCGTGACCGTCTTGGCGAGCTTGATGGCCGCTTCGTTGGCTTCGCCGCCGGTCGACAACAGCATGACCCTGGAAAGGTCAGGCGCCTGCTTTGCCAGCGCCTCGGCGAGGCCGACGACAGGCTCGGAGACCATGGCCGAGTAGAGGTGGTCGAGCGTGCCGGCCACGTGCCGGATCGTGGCGACGATCTCGGGATGGCTGTGGCCCAGGATCGCGCTCATCTGGCCCGACGTGAAGTCGAGCATGCGCGCGCCGCTCGCGTCGTAGAGATAGCAGCCGCTGGCGCGGACCGGCACGAAGCGGGCGAAGTCGCAGCCGAAGCGAAGAAGATGGCGGTCGGCGCGCGCCCTGACGTCATTGGCCACGATGTACCTCTGTCGAATTACAAGCGCATCGAGCTTGTTTCACGACAACGCGCCGGTCGACCGCAAAGAATTTGTCAGCCAGGTGAAATATCTGCATCTTACGCACGACGCTGTTTCGTGAGGCCTGGATGGCGCGGTCGAGGTTGCCGCTGAGAGGTATTGCCGTCTTCGCGGCGGTTGCCCGGCTTGGCAGCGTCAAGGCGGCGGCAAAGGAGCTCAGCCTGTCGCCCTCCGCGGTCAGTCACCAGATCCGGGCGCTCGAAGACGAATTGGGTGTCGAACTGTTCAAGCGCGTCAGCCGCGGCATAAAGCTGTCGGCCGACGCCGCCCGCTATGCCGAGATACTCGACGAGCTGTTCGAACGCATGCGCCACGCAACGGCGGACGTGGCGGCGCCGGGCTGGAGCCGGGAATCGACCAACGTCGTTCGCCTCATGACCCCGCCGTCGCTGGCAACGCACTGGCTGATGCCGCGCCTGCCTGCTTTCATCGAGGCTCATCCCGGCATCGACCTTCGGGTGTTTGCCGTGCGGACCGCCGACGGCAACGCTGACGATTTCGACATCACGATCGGCTACGGCGCCGCGACACGATGGAAGGGGCGCGCAAGACCTCTGCTGAAGGAGGTCATCCAGCCTTACTGCGCGCCGAAGCGGCTGCGCGGCAAAGGTGCCCTCAGCGCCGCCCAGCTCCTGTCCCAACCGTTGATCCAGAGCCAGGAGAACGCCGTGTCATGGGAGACATGGTTCGGCCAACGGGGAATCCGCTTCGACAAGTCCAGGGTGCAGCCGCTTCAACTCGACCCGTCCTATGTCGCCATCGAGGCGGCGGTCAAAG
Organism: Reyranella sp.; assembly: GCA_021732285.1. Lineage (GTDB taxonomy): Bacteria > Pseudomonadota > Alphaproteobacteria > Reyranellales > Reyranellaceae > Reyranella. The sequence continues at coordinate 10,417 of JAKFVH010000072.1, forward strand.
GCGTCGGCGTCATCCTCGAGAGCAGCCTGCTGACGGAAGAGCACGTCCGCGCGGGCAGGCTCGTGGCGCCGCTGCGCGAGGCGAGGCCGCCATCGACGTCGTATTGGTTGCTGCCTCTTCACAAGGGTGCCCGACCGGCGATGGTCAAGGCGCACAAATGGCTCCTCGAGCAAGCCAGCTAGAAGATGCAGTCTGCCCGCGCGGCGGGTGAAATCGGATCTGCCGGCATGTCGAGCTTGCAGTGATAGTCGAACGCGGCGCGATACGGCGCCGCCATGCGCATCTTCGCCTGGATCGGCAGGACGATACGACCGCCGCGGCGGTCGATCTGCTGGCGGCCATAGGCGATGTTGGTGCCGTCCGGAAAATAAGCCTCGAAGACGGAGTGTCCGGCCGTGGAGGTGAACTCCATGACCAGGATGGCGCCGGCGACGCATTCGAAGCGCGGGCCGCTGCGCAGGACGCCGGTTTCCGTGGTCTTCCCCGACGGTCCGGAGATCGTCCACTGCGAGGCTGAGGCCGTCCGCGAGGACTGCCCCTTCAGGGTACCGCAGGTCAACGCATCCGCGGTCTGTCCATGCGCCTGCCCGGCGAGGACCATCGTCAGCAACACAAGACCTGTTCTTCTCATTCGGGCAGACTACGCAGCCGCAAGCTCTGATGCCAGGAGGGTGATGTTGAACCGCCGCGGACTGCTGCAGACCTCGTTGGCCGCTGCACTGGCGGGCTGTTCGACGAAACCCGACTCATCCTTCGAGCCCGCCGCGCCGCTGGCGCCCATCCGCGCCCGCACCGACCGCATCTTCGACATTGCCGTCTGCCTGCGTCCGTTCCGTCCCGCCGGTCCGCGCGTGGAGACCGAGCGCCTGGGCGACACGCTGGTGGTGCACAATTACGGTCACGGCGGCAGCGGCTGGTCGCTGTCGTGGGGCTCGAGCGCCAGGGCGGTGCGGCTCGCCATGCAGGTCAGTCCGGCGGAGGTGGCGGTGATCGGCTGCGGCGCGCTCGGGCTCACCTCGGCGATCCTGGCGCAGCGTGCCGGCGCACGCGTCACCATCTACGCCCGCGATCAGCTGACGGAGACGACGTCGGCCCGAGCGACCGGCGAATGGACGCCCGATTCGCGCATTGCCCTCGCCCATGACGCGGCAGCGAACTTCGGCACCGTGTGGGAGGAGATGGCGCGCACCGCCTTCAAGACCCATCGCAACTATCTCGGCCTGCCGGGCACGCCGGTGGAATGGATCGACCAGTACGCCGTTTCCGATGACACGCCACGCGGCAACACGGGCAGCAGTACTGGCAGCAGCACCGGCAAGCCGGCCGTCGAGTTCGCGAGCTACGCCCGCCGGATCCGTGACCTGACGCCGAATTGGCGCCGCGTGCCGGCCGATGCCACGCCGTTCAAGGCGACGTCGGTCTCACGCGGCGAGATCATGGTGTTCAACATCTCCGACTATGGCCACACGCTGATGAACGACTTCTTCATCGCCGGCGGTCAGTTCCGGCGGGCCGAGTTCCGGGCACCCTCGCAGATCGCCGCCCTGGGCAAGAAGGTGGTCATCAACTGCACGGGCTACGGGGCGCGGGCGCTGTGGAAGGACGAGACGCTGGTCCCCGTGCGTGGCCAGATCGCGCGGCTGATCCCGCAGCCCGAGGTGCGTTACGGACTGGTCTATCGCCACGTGTTGACCGTGCCGCGACGCGACGGCCTGGTCGTTCAATCCTTCGCCGGCGGCGAGATGCAGGGCTGGGACAACACCAACGAAGCGCCCGATCGTGCCGAGGCCGAGCAGGCGGTGCGGACGCTGGCCGAGCTGTTTCCTACGAGCGCCTGAAGCGCACCGCCGCGAACAGGCCGATCAGCACGACGGCGCCGGCTACATTCACCACGGTCGAGCCGATATAGAGCCACATCGCGAGATAGGCTGACGACATTACGAGCGTCAGCCCGGCGACGCGAGAGCCGAAGGCGGTGAACTCATTGAACGAGATGCGCTTGCCGTCCTTTTCCGCCAGGCCCGTCACCGTGACGTTGGCCGAGGCGCCGATCAGCGTGCCGTTGCCGCCGAGGCAGGCGCCGAGCGACAGCGCCCACCACAGGACCTGGCCGTCGGGACCGGCATCGAGCTTGCCGAGCAGGCTCGCCACCAGTGGGATGGTGACGGCGGTGTAGGGGATGTTGTCGATGACCGCCGACAGGAAGCCGGAGACCCACAGGATCAGCAGCGCCGCGACCAGCAAGGTCGCCCTGGGCGACAGGCCGAGGCCTTTGGAGATCCGATCGATGATCCACGCCAGCGCGTGGGCCAGGCTCTCGATCAGGCCGGTCGCCACGGCGGCGCCAACCAGGATGAACAGGAAGAGGAAGAAGGCCAGGGTCGGCCATTCGATGTCCTTCTCCAGGATGTCTAAAACGCCGTGCCGGCGCTCCTCGAGCGTAGGCTTGTGTTCCTTGAGATAATAGTAGTCCTGCGCGAACAGGATGGCGGCCACGCCGATCACCGCCGGCACCGCGACCGGCATGTGCGTGAGGGTGTGGGTCATGAAGCCCAGGAAGATCAGGGCGGTGATCCAGCAGGTCGCGCGCAGCAGCGCCACGTTCTGCAGCACCGCACCGGTCGGTCTGGCGGCTTCGGCGTGATCGGCATCGGCGCTCCGGCCGATGTCCGTCGGATAGTACCGCCGGCTGTACCAGACCAGCACGAACATCATGAAGGTGCAGGGCACGGTCAGGTGGTAGATGAAATCCATGAAGGAGAGGCCGGTGCGCGGATCGGCGCCGATCAGCACGTTGGGCGGGTCGCCGATCAGCGTCGCCGTGCCGCCGATGTTGGCCGCCATCACCATGGGCAGGAAAAAGGCCGAGCCGTTGATCCTGAGGCGGCGCGCCATCTCCGACGCCATGGGGTAGGTGAAGATCACGGTCGTGACGTTGTCCAGGATCGCCGATAAGGCGCCGGTGAACCAGATGATGAGCCGCGCTGCCCGGCTTGGATTGCCGCGCGAGCGTTCGAGCAGCCGGTCGACCGCCCAGGGGAAGACGTTGGTGGTCTTGAGCACGCCGACCAGCGCCATCATGGAAAACAGCAGCAGGATGACGTTGAGATCGACCGCTTCCTTGGCCGCCTCGAACGAGATCAGCTTGAAGGGGGTGAAGTAGGAGATCAGCCAGACGACGGCGACGGCGCCGATCGGCACCAGCACGCGATGCACGCGGTCGGCGGCCAGCAGGGCGAAGACGCCGACCAGCATCGCCGCAACGATGCCCTGGCTCAGTGCGTCGCGCGTGGAGTCGAAGCCCTGCATCAATTGTCGCCCCGAGTGGGCCCTGTCATCCCGAGCGCAGCGAGGGACCTTTGAGCAAGCGCCGCGAAAGGTCCCTCGCTGCGCTCGGGATGACAGGGTGCGCGGCTCGGCATCCGTGCGTCACCCCATGTACGTCGCCGACACGCCACCGTCGACGGTGAGCGTGTGGCCGTTGACGAAGGACGCTGCCGGCGAGGCGAGGAACAGCGCGGCACCGGCGATCTCGTGCGGTTCGGCCCAGCGCTTGGCCGGGCAGCGCTCGCGCAAGCGTTCGCCAGCCGGCGAGGCATGGTACTCCGCGTTGGTCTCGGTGGCGAAGAAGCCGGGCGCCAGGGCGTTGGAGGTGATGCCGGTGGCGCCGAGTTCCGAGGCGAGTGCGCGGGCCAGCGCCGACAAGCCGCCCTTGGCCGTGGTGTAGGACGAGGCGCCGGGCGTCGCGAGGTTGGCCACGATCGAGGTCACCATGATCAGGCGGCCCCAGCTGCGCTCGATCATGCCGGGCACCACCAGCTTGACCAGCGAATGGGCGGCCACGAGATCGACGTCGACCAGGCGGGCGAAGTCCTCGGGCTCGATCTCGGCAAAGGGCCGGCGATCGCGCTCGCCGACATTGTGGACCAGGATGTCGATTGGACCCGCGCTCCCCATCGCCTGACGCATGGCCGTCCGGTCGGCCATGTCGAAGGTGATGGCGCCGGCTTCTAAGCCCGCACTGTGCAGGGTGGCGAGCCGCGGCGCCAGCCGCTCGGCCGAGCGGCCGTGCAGCAGCACTCGGGCGCCGGCCTGGGCCAGCGCCTGGGCGATCTCCCAGCCCAGGCCGCGGCCGGATCCGGTGATGAGGGCAGTGCGGCCGGCAAGGCGGAACTGATCGGGAAAGATCGACACGGGGTGGGACATTCGTCTATTGCGATGGTTCGAGTTAGCTTTGTATTGGCGAATGCTGCAACTGCCCAAAGTCATCGGCCATCGCGGCGCGGCGGCCTATTCCCCGGAAAACACGCTGGAATCGTTCCGCGAGGCCCGCCGGCGCGGCGCCACCTGGGTCGAGACCGACATCAAGCTCACCGCCGACGGCGTGCCGATCGTGATGCACGATGAGTCGCTGAAGCGCACCACGGGCGTCGATCGCCTGGTGGCGCAGACACCGCGCGCCGAGCTGCCGGCGGGCGTGCCGACCTTCGAGGAGGCGATCGCCTGCTTTGGCGAGGAGGGGCTGGGCTGCAATGTCGAGATCAAGCCCTGTCCCGGCCGCGAGGCCGAGACGGGTCGCGTCGTGGTCGAGACGCTGCGCCGCTGCTGGCCGGCCCATCTGCCGGCCCCGCTGCTGTCGAGCTTCAAGGACGAGTCCCTGGCGGCGGCCCGCGCGGCTGCGCCGGAATTCGCGCGCGCCCTGCTGCTCGGCAAGTTCGTCGAGGATTGGCGCGCCCGGGTCGACGCCGTGGCGGCGCTGGGCGTCAACACCAACGGCGAGAAGCTCACGGCGCCCTGGACCTGCGCCATCAAGGACGCCGGCCTGGTGCTCGGCGTCTACACCATCGACGATCCCAAGGTGGCGCGGGTTCTGGTCGGCATGGGGGTCGACGTCGTCATCACCGATGCGCCTGACGTCATTTTGGCGGCCCTCGCCTGAAATTCTTCCTCCCCAGCGAAGCTGGGGAGGTGGCGCCGTCATACGGCGACGGAGGGGTCAAGAGCGACAACGAGTTTGTGGCTCATGACCCCTCCGCCCGCTTCGCGGGCACCTCCCCTTCGCGGGCTCCGCGAAGGGGAGGAAATTGGGGTTGCGTTCGTCACACAGCCTTGGTGGACTGTCATCAGACTGCAATAAAACAGACACATGGCAGTCTTGGCACCCATCGATACATCGGCGGGGTCTTAGGGAGGTTCTGGTTATGACACGGATTCTATTGTCCTCCGTTGCGGCGGCGGCCGTTCTGGCGAGCGCTCCCAGCGCTTTTGCGCAGACCGAAATCCAATGGTGGCACGCCATGGGCGGCAACCTCGGCGAGGCGGTCAATGCCCTGGCCGACGGCTTCAACAAGAGCCAGTCCGAATACAAGGTGAATGCTGTCTTCAAGGGTTCGTACACCGATACCCTGACGGCCGCGATCGCCGCCTTCCGCGCCAAGCAGCCGCCGCACATCGTGCAGGTCTTCGAGGTCGGCACCGCCAACATGATGGCCGCCAAGGGCGCGGTCTACCCCGTGTACCAGCTCATGGCCGACGCCAAGGAGCCGTTCGACCCCAAGGCCTATATCGCCCCGGTCTACGGTTACTACTCGACGACCGACGGCAAGCTCCTGTCGATGCCGTTCAACTCTTCGACGCCGGTGCTCTACTGGAACAAGGACCTGCTCTCCAAGGCAGGGCTCGATCCCAACAAGCCGCCGGCAACCTGGCCCGAGCTGGGCGAGATGGCCAAGAAGGCCGTCGCCGCCGGCGCCAAGTGCGGGTTCACGCCGCAATGGCAGACCTGGACGATGATCGAGAACTACGGCGCCTGGCACAATCTGCCGTACTCGACCAAGGACAACGGTTTTGCCGGCGTCGACGTCGAGCTGAAGTTCAACGATGCGCCGCGCATCAAGCTGATCCAGATGCTGGCCGACTGGAGCAAGGACAAGACGTTCGTGTATGGCGGCCGCGAGGGCAAATCGACGGCGCTGTTCACCGCGGGCGACTGCGCGTTCCACATCGCCTCGTCGGCCACCGCGTCGGCGATCGACAAGGCGCTGGGCACCGACAAGTTCGGCATCGGCATGATGCCCTATTCGCCCGACGTCATTGCCAAGCCGCAGAACTCGATCATCGGCGGCGCCACCCTGTGGGTGCTGCAGGGCAAGCCGGCCGCCGAGTACAAGGGCGTCGCCAAGTTCCTGAGCTACCTCGCCAGCACGCCGGTGCAGGCCAAGTGGCACCAGGAAACGGGCTACGTGCCGGTTACCCTGGCTGCCGCCGAGGTCACCGAGAAGGACGGCTTCTACAAGAAGTTCCCGGGCCGCGACGTCGCGGTGAAGGAGCTGACCCTCAACCCGCCGACGCCGAACTCCAAGGGCCTGCGCATCGGCAACTTCGTGCAGATCCGTGACGTCGTCGACGAAGAGCTCGAGTCCGTATGGTCCGGCAAGAAGGACGCCAAGACCGCGCTCGATGACGCGGTGAAGCGCGGCAACGAGCTGGTCAAGAAGTTCGCCGACGCCAACAAGTAACCGCTTCCGGGCCTCCCCCGGCATCGCGGGGGAGACGTCCGGAGGCCGGTTTTGGGGGAAAACGGGGGGATGGAGAAGAAGGTCACCTTCAACGAACGGTCGCTGCCGTACCTGCTGGTCGCGCCGCAGATCGTCATCACCCTGGTCTTCTTCTTCTGGCCGTCAGGCCAGGCGATCTGGCAGTCGGTGCTGGTCGAGGACGCCTTCGGCGGCAACACCAAGTTCGTCTGGTTCGACAACTTCGCCCATCTCTTCAGCGAATCTTCCTACTGGGCCTCGGTGCGCGTCACCGTGGTGTTCAGCTTCCTGGTCGCCACGATCGGGCTCGCCGTCTCGCTGCTGCTGGCGGTGATGGCCGACCGCGTCATCCGCGGCGCCGGCGGCTACAAGGCCTTCCTGGTGTGGCCCTATGCCGTGGCGCCGGCGGTGGCGGGCGTGCTGTGGGGCTTCCTGTTCAACCCCTCGGTCGGCATCGTCGCCTGGCTGCTGCACGGCATCGGCATCGAGTTCAACTACGTCATCAACGGCAACCAGGCGCTGCTGCTGGTGGTGATGGCCGCTGTCTGGAACCAGGTCAGCTACAACTTCCTGTTTTTCCTGGCCGGCCTGCAGTCGATTCCACGCTCGCTGATCGAGGCCGCGGCCATCGACGGCGCGGGGCCGGGCCGGCGCTTCTGGGACATCATGTTCCCGCTGCTCTCGCCGACCGGCTTCTTCCTGCTGGTCATCAACATCCTCTACGCCTTCTTCGGCACCTTCGGCGTGGTCGACGCCTTGACCAAGGGCGGCCCGGGCCAGGCCACCAACATCCTGGTCTACAAGGTCTACAACGACGGCTTCCGCGGCCAGGATCTCGGAGGTTCCTCGGCGCAGTCGGTGGTGCTGATGATCGTGGTCATCGTGCTCACCGTCGTGCAGTTCCGTTTCATCGAGCGGCGGGTGCACTACTGATGGTCGAGAACCGCCCCTTCGTGACCTTCCTGAGCCACCTCGTGCTCATCCTCGGCGTGGTCGTCATCGCCTTCCCGCTATGGATGACCTTCGTGGCGTCGACCCACGACCAGTCGACGATGCTGCGCTCGCCCGTGCCGCTGCTGCCCGGCCCCCATCTGATCGAAAACTACCGGCAGGTCCTGTTCGAGGGCTTCGGCCGCGGCTTCGGCGGCGCGCCGATCTGGCTCACGCTGATGAACAGCACGATCATGGCGCTGGGCGTGGCGCTGGGAAAGATCGCCATCTCGATCATCTCGGCTTTCGCCATCGTCTATTTCCGCTTCCCGTTCCGCATGGTCTTCTTCTGGGCGATCTTCGTCACCCTGATGCTGCCGGTCGAGGTGCGCATCGTGCCGACCTACGGCGTGGTCGCGCGGCTCGGCATGCTCGACGCCTATTCCGGCCTGATCATCCCGCTGATCGCCTCGGCGACCGCGACCTTTCTGTTCCGGCAGTTCTTCCTCAGTGTCCCCGACGAACTCACCGAGGCGGCGCGCGTCGACGGCGCCTCGCCGATGCGCTTCTTCTGGGACATCCTGCTGCCGATGAGCCGCACCTCGATCGCGGCCCTGTTCGTGATCCAGTTCATCTACGGCTGGAACCAGTATCTCTGGCCGTTGCTGATCACGACGAAGGAGAGTTTCTACACCGTGGTCATGGCGGTCTCCCGCCAGGCCAACGCCGTCGATGCGACCCCGAGCTGGAACCTGCTGATGGCCATGGCGCTGCTCGCCATGCTGCCGCCGGTGCTGGTCGTCGTGTTCATGCAGCGCCAGTTCGTGCGCGGCCTCGTTGAAACGGAGAAATAGGATGGCGCAAGTCCATCTGCGCAGCGTCAAGAAGACCTACGACAACAAGGTCGAGGTCATCCACGGCATCGACATGGAGATCGCCGACGGCGAGTTCATCGTCATCGTCGGTCCCTCGGGCTGCGGCAAGTCCACGCTCTTGCGCATGGTGGCCGGGCTGGAGCGCATCACCGGCGGCGAGGTGGCGATCGGCGACCGCGTGGTCAACGAGCTCGAGCCCAAGGACCGCGACATCGCCATGGTGTTCCAGAACTACGCGCTCTATCCGCACATGAGCGTGTACGAGAACATGGCCTATGGCCTGAAGATCAAGAAGATGGCCAAGGACGAGATCGAGCGCCGGGTGCAGAAGGCGGCCAAGACGCTGGAGCTCTCGACCTTCCTGCAGCGCCGGCCGCGCCAGCTCTCGGGTGGCCAGCGCCAGCGTGTCGCCATGGGCCGCGCCATCGTGCGCGAGCCGGCGGTGTTCCTGTTCGACGAGCCGCTCAGCAACCTCGACGCCAAGCTGCGCGTGCAGATGCGGCTCGAGATCAAGCGCCTGCAGCGCGAGCTCGGCGTCACCTCGATCTACGTGACGCACGACCAGGTCGAGGCCATGACCCTGGCCGACCGCCTGATCGTCATGAATGCCGGGGTGGCCGACCAGATCGGCACGCCGATGGACGTCTACGACCGGCCGGCCTCGGTGTTCGTGGCGGGCTTCATCGGCTCGCCGGCGATGAACTTTTTGGCGGCCAAGGTCGGCCAGGACCGCACGTCCGTCGATCTTGCCGGCACGAACGCCAACGGCGCGATCAGCCTCGCCCTGGCGCGGCCGACCTCGGCGCCGGTCGGCACGGCGGTAGCCTTGGGCGTGCGGCCCGAGCATCTGCATCCCGCCGCCGACGGGCCATTGCAGTTCGAGGTCGAGCTCGCCGAGCCGCTGGGCGCCGACACGCTGCTGCACGGCCGCTTCGGCGCGGCGCGCGAGCTGGTGACGGTGCGCCAGGGCGGCCATGTCATCGCCCGGCCAGGCGAGATGCGCCACTTCAAGGCCGAGCCCGGCCATCTGCATCTGTTCGATTCCCAGACCGGCAAGCGTTTTGCCGACGCCTGATCGGCACCTGATAGCCATGACCGCCGCAGGCGCAAAGCGTTACGGCACAGCGAGCGTAGAAGACCGCGCCAAGGCCGGCCTCGAATTCGTGCGCGGCCTGGTCGACGGCACGCTGCCACTCAACACCATGGCGCGCACTCTGGGTTACGACGTCGTCGAGGCGTCGGAAGGACGAGTCGTGGTGACGGCAACTCCGACCGCCGAGCAGCTCAATCCCGAGGGCACGGTGCATGGCGGCCTGGCGGCGACGCTGCTCGACACCTGCATGGGGCTCGCGGTGCGCACGCTCACGGGCGCCGGCGCCGGCTCGACAACGCTGGAGTTCAAGATCGCCTTCATCCGGCCGATCACGCCCGAGACCGGGCCGGTGCGCGGCGAGGGTGTCGTGCTGAGCATGGGCCGCCGCGTCGGCTCGGCCGAGGGCCGGCTGACCGATCAAGAGGGCAAGTTGCTGGCGCATGCCACGACCACCTGTCTGGTGTTCGACAGGTAAACGAGGCGGCGCTGATACAATTCGGCCCATGAGCATCGTCTTCAGTTTGCCAATGATTCCGCTGCTTTTGGGCGATCATCAGTCGAAATGGCCCCCCTGACCGGCCGGGGATCAATCCAGATTGGACCGATTGGCGGGCGATGGCCGCCAATCTGAAGCCAATGACTGCAGACCCCGGCCAATCGCCTCTGTAGGGTGCGCCCAGCCTTCAGTTCCTTCCCACTCCCGAGGAACACCCCAACTGAAGGTCTGGAAACAGGATCGGCAGCATCCCCAACATCACAGGCTGCCGATCCTGTTTCACCCCACCCCGCTCAAGGCAAAATTCCATCTCGAACCGAACTGCGCCGTGCCAAGCGAGCGTCGTTGCATGCGGCTCTCGCCCGACACTTCCAGGTTGGATGCTCTGACCCCCTTATCCGTCCGAAGTGGAGGCGACGGCGATTTGCGACAAATGTGTGACCCGTTACGCTTTTCTTCGGAGGGCAAGAGTCGGGCGATCACGTGAGAGGGGGACAGATGGACATCCTGGTGATTGAAGGCGCCGCGTCGCGGCGCGTTGCGGTGGCGCAGTATCTCCTGCGAGCCACGCACAGGGTCACGATCAGCAGTTCGATCGCGGAGGCCAGGGAGATCCTGCAATTCATCACGAAGAAGTCGGAAATGCCCGACGCCGTCGTGATCGATGACAGGATCGTATCGGGCGACGCCACGAGCTTCCGCGAGGAGATCGCCGATCGCTTCCCGGAAGCTGCCTGGGTGCCGCTGCCATCGGACCGCAGCCTGCAATGGCTGGGCGACTGGCTGCAGAGCACGGCGAACCGGACGGCGGCGCGACGCAGACGGTCGGTGGCGCGCGGCTCGAGCGTGCTGGTCGTCGAGACGAGCCGCGCGGCGAGAGAGGCCGCCCATGCCCGCTTCGCGTCGGAGGGCGCCACGGTACGTACCTGCTCTTCGTTCAAGGGTGCACGCGAGACGATGGCGAAATGGAGCGTCCGCAAGATGCGGCCGGACTTCATCGTGTCGCCGATCCAGGGACGCGACGGCGACGGCATCTCCTTCTTCCTCGATGCCAAGCGGCGCTTTCCCGACGCGCGATGGATCATCTCCGATGCCAGCGAGAAAGAGCAGACCGCGCTGATGCGGCCTGTCTGATCGCTACCAGGTCATGCGGACGCCGGCGGTGAGGGCGTGCGCGCTGTCCTGCCCCGAGATGTCGCCCTCGTAACGAAGATAGATCGACGTCGCCTCGGCGATCGCGGTGTTGGCCGAGAGGCCGAGCACCACGCCGTCGCGCTGCGGCGACACGCCGAAGGTCGTGAACGGCATCGCCGGAGCGCCGGCCAGGGTGGCGGTGACGGGGCGGCCGACGTCGGCATATTCGTGGCTCCAGCCCAGGCGCAGCTGCATTAGAAGCTTCTCGCGCCAGCCGAGGTCCATCGAACCGCCGATCTGCGCGCCGATCACCGAGCGCAGCGAATTGGTCGTCTGCTGGGCGATCGAGAGGTTGAGCGATTGCGCCCCGGTCTCGGTGAAGGCGTTCTGGGTGCCGGTGTACGCCTGCAGCCTTGCGAACGGCGTGACGAAGGCGTTGGCGTTGGTGCCGAGGTCGAAGCGGTAGCCGGTCTCGAGCTGGCCATACCACTGGTTGGCGCCGGTCTGGCCGAGGGCGGTGCGCGGCTGCAGGCCGGGGATGGTGATGTTCCGCCACATCTGGTTCCAGGTGTAGGCGTAGCCGATCAGGCCGTCGGCATAGACCTTGTCCTGGGCGAAACTGCCATAGAGGCCGACCTGGAAGGTGTTCGAGCGGCCGAGGCCGTCGAAGCCGCCGACCCACTGGGTGCCGGTCGAGTAGCCGGTAGTGAGGCCGACACGGAAGTTGTCCGTCACCAGGCGATCGAGGCCCGCTGCGAAGCCGCCGACATTGTAGGTGACGGAGCCCACGGGCTGATTGGCGCCGATGGTGCCGAGCCCGCCCAGCGCGCCGCCCCAGGCGCCCCACTTCGGCGGCGTGGTGCTGTCGCAGGCGACATCGCAGGCTTCGGCCAGGGCCACGCGACTGCTGGCTGCAGAGCCACTGCCACCGGTCTGGTTGGCGAAGTTGTTCATGAAGAGCTGGGCGCCCTGGACCATGGAGGTCGAGAAGCCCGCGTAGTTGTTGCCCGAGATCGCCTGCAGCGTCGCCTGCGCCTGCGCATTGGTGAAGGTGTTGAAGGCCATGGCGCCCAGCACCGTGGCGAAGTCGCCGGTGGCGTTGTTGACGTTGGCGTCGAGGACGTTGCCGACCGCGATCTGCGTCGGCGTCGTGCCGGCGGCGGCAAAGCCGCCGATCGCCAGGTTGAGATAGGCGTTGTTGGCGTCGTAGCTCAGGTTCGACAGCAGGAAGGGATAGAGCTCGTTGACCGACGCGAAGGTGGTGCCGTTGAGGCCGCCGGTCGCGCTCAGGATGGTGTAGGTCGTCGAGGGCGCGAAGGCCATGCCGGGCAGCGCGGTCACGAACACCTGCCCGCCGAGCGTCGCCGTGCCGGCGACATTGATGCGGTCACTGAGGCCCGCGCCGCCGACCTCGGTCATGTAGGTGGCGCCCTGCGCCTGAGAGAAGTTGCCGGTGACGGTCAGCGTGCCGATCGAGTTGCCGGGCCCCACAACGCCGCTGTTGTAGAGGTTGCCGACGCTGCCGGTGCCGCCGAGCGTGGCGCCGGGCAGAACGAAAACGTTGCCGCCGAGGCTGCCGCCGACGTTGAGGCTGGCATTGCTGACGACGGTGTAGCCGTTGAAGCTGCTGCTGTTGCCCGTGAGGTTCAGCGATCCGCCGCCCTGCACGGTGAACGTGCCGTTGCCGGCGAGCGAGGAGCCCAGCGTGTTGGACTGCGCGCTGTTCAGCACCAGCAGGCCGTTGCCGTTGACATTAACCGTGCCGCCGCTGCCATTGAGCGAGCCGAGCAGCTGGGTGTTGCCGTTGAGGTTGAAGCCGCCGCCGTTGACCGTGAGCGCGCTGGCATAGGGCAGGGTGGAACCCGGGCCGAGCGACAGGCTGCCGCCGGTGACCGTCGTGCCGCCCGTATAAGTGTTGCTTCCCGTCAGCGAGATGTCGCCGCCGGCGATCGTCAGCGCGCCGGGGCCGGACACGGAGTTCCCGAGCACCACCGTGCCTGTCGACGACAGCGTGGTGTTGGCCATCAGGTAGGTGGGAATGGTCGAGCTCAAGGTCGGCAGCGTGACGTTGCCCTGCAGGGCAACAATCGGCGTGACGCTGCCGTAGCCGGAGGCGACGTTGCCCGTCCATTGATAGCCGACGAAGCCGTTGGTCGGGTCGAAGAAGTAGTTGAACCCTGCGTAGAACTGGCGGCCGGTATTGATGAAGACCGTGCTGCCCGGCACCACCTGGACGGAGTTTGGCGTCAGCGGATTGCTCGTCGAGCCGGTGGTGAAATTGTAGGTGGCGGGCTGCGGCGAGGTCTGGCCCGGCAGGAAGATCTGCACGAGCTGGCCCGAGCTGGCGCAGCTGTCGCCGCTGCAGTTGACGGTGGCGATGTTGGCGCCGGCCGGCGGCGTCAGGAACGAGTAGGGGATGCCGCTGTCGGGCAGGATGAGGCCGCTGCCCGTGGCGCCGCCGACCGCGATGGTCATCGGCGCCTGCGTCCACGCCGCCGCCTGCTGCCCCGCGGCGGCGGCATTGGGCGCCAGCTTCACGAAGGCGTAGTTGGCAGTGTTCGCATTGGTGAGGCCGAGATAAACCCCGTTGTTGGTGACGAGGTAGCCCTGGGCGTAGTTCGAGCTGTTCGTCGCGGTGCCGTTGACCCTCGAGATGTTGATGAAGGGATTGACATTGGTGCCTGCCGACAGCGACGGGGTGATGGCGCTCTCGCCGCGGTCGAAACCGACGCCCATGTAGGCGACGCCTGTCACGACTTGGCCGGGAGGAGTTGCCTGGCAACCCTTGTTCGTGAACCGGCAGGTCTGGGTTTGCGCCTGCAGGGCAACGACGGACGCGGAGGCTGCTACTGTGCCGCCGTTCATGATGTTGACGGTGGCCGCATAGAACTGGCCGTTCAGCTGTATGCCGCTGCTGCTGTAGTACTGCATGCCCGATCCGAGGGACGGCTGGCTCCCCACAGGGAAGATCTCGGAGGAGGCAATGATCCCAGTCGAGCCGGTGTCCATCGTGAACTGGGTCGTCGGCCCGCCATTCAACTGAAGGTTGATCTTGGGGGCCTGGTTCATCAGTACCCCGTTCTGCACGAAATTCATCGCCCCGTTGACGTACGGGACGTAGACGCTGCCGGCGCCGGCCGGGTACAGGTTGAACTGGGCGAGGGCGGGCTCGCTGCCGATCGGAGCGGCGAGGCACGTCGTTGCCAGCAACACGCGGCGAATGAACTGATGCACCGGCCACTCCCCCCAATACTGGATACTCTTGTTGTTTTGGCTACCGATAGGCCAGTCGGTGACGCGACGTCGCTTTATTCTGGCATGCCGCAAGGCTAATTGCACTGCCAATGTGGACTTGCTGCAGACCGTCGGACAAGGAGTGAAATTTGGTCGTAAGACCCGTCAGCGGTGCGGCTGGCGGCGATAGTGCTCGGCCAGGGCGTCGTGGCCGAAATCGCTGGCGAGATCGCGCCACACCGAATGGATGTGGTTGGCGCCGTTCTGGGTGTTGTCGTGCTCGATCAGGGTCGCGGGTCCGTGGACGCGGAAATAGTAGGCTTCGCCCGGCGTGAGCGAGCCCGCCCAGGCGAAGCGGAAGCGGTCGAGGCCCTGTTGCATCACGCGCTGCTTCTGGCTGGCGACGAGATCGGGCGTCAGCGTCGCCAGGAAAGTCTCCACCAGCGCCTCGACGCGCTGGCGCGAGGCGCCGTCCATGGCGCCGAGTTCCAGCCCGCGCGGCTGGCCGAGATCCTGCTCGCGCTGCGGGCTCGCCACGATCTCGCCGAACGAGCGGTTGGCGATCAGCGCCGTGCGCCGCTGTAGGTCGTTGAGGCCGGTCATGATCTGGCGCGCCAGGTCCTCGGCACTGCCGAGCAGGCGGAACCCTTTGTTGGACCCGTCGCGCACCGTCGCCGGATGAGCGCCGACGAAGAACGGCGTCACGGCGACATGGCCCGCGGCGGGCAGCGCAACGTTCAGCGACAGGTGATGGCCCTCGAAGCGCCAGCCCCAGGGAAAACGACCGGGCATGCCGAACACCGAGAGGTAGTAGCGCCCGGGATCGCGCCAGCTTCCTTGTTGCTCGCGCAAAACGCCTTCGAGCAGGCGCACGCCGTCGAGCAGCTTCAGTCCTTGCTCGTTGAGCACCGTGGCGAACAGGGCGCGCGCCGCATCGGCTTGCGCGGGGGCCATCTCGCCCAGGCTGAGGCCGGACCGGCTGCGCGGGATGTAGTGCCAGTCGACGCGATTGGCCGAGTCGAAAGCGATCAGGACCTGGCGGCGCTGGCGGTCGTCGAGCAGGGCGAGGAGACGGTTGGCCTGGTCCGCGATGCGCTGCTGGGCGTCGGCGCTCTGCGCGCTGGCGCCGCCGAATGGCAGGAAGGTCGCCGCCGCCAGCACGAGCCGCCGCGTCGGCCGCTCGTGCGCATGGTGGTGCGGGTGCCCCTTCCCGTGATCGTGCGGATGCCAGCCGTCGTGCGGCATGGCTAAAAGATCAGGACGAGGTGCGCGGGTACTTCAGCGTGCAGCCGTAGGCGCGTGTCGAGGCCTCGGTCACCGGCTTGCCGGCCAAAACTTCGCCGAGGGCGACGCGCACATACTGCTTGGCCTTGGGAACGTCGCTGGTGCTCGACGACGGGATCGAATCGATGCCGCCCTTGTAGACCAGCACGCCGTTGGCATCGATGATGTACATGTGCGGCGTCACCGTGGCGCCGTAGGCGCGGGCGATCTTGCTCTGCGGGTCGAGCAGCACGGCGGCGGGCGCCGCGTTCCAGCTCTTGACGAGGTCGTTGGCCTGCTGGGCAGTGACATGGCCCTGCTCGCCCTTGGCCGACGACGCCGAGGTCAGCCACACCACGCCCTTGGCGGCGGCTTCGCGCTGCTGGTCCTGCATGTTCTTGGCGTTGTAGTGCTTGCGCACGTAGGGGCAGCCGTCGTTCGTCGTCTCGATCACCACGACCTTGCCCTTGAGATCGGCCAGCGACCAGGTCTTGCCGTTGCTGTCGACCGCGGTGAACAGCGGCGCGGGCTTGCCGACATCGGGACCATCGGCGAAGGCCGCGGCCGGCATCAGGGCGACGGCGGCGCTGCCCAGCAGCAGCGAACGACGGGCGACGACGAGATTGGACATGTTGCCTCCTAGCGCTTGGGCCTACCGCTTGGCTTGGGGTATCGTGGCCAGCTCGGACAGAATCAACGACTCGGTGAGCACCTGCGGCAGGATCTTGGGCTGCGCGGCACCCGGGACCCAGAAAAGATAGAGCGGAACGCCGGCGCGGCCCAGTTCCTTCAACAAAGATGTGATCTCGGGATCGCGATTGGTCCAGTCGCCCTTGAGTTTCACGACTCCGGCCTGTTCAAAGCCGTTGCGCACGGCTTGCGTCTCGAGCGCCACGCGCTCGTTGACCAGGCAGGTAATGCACCACGCCGCCGTGAAATCGACGAACACCGGTTTTCCCGCAGCGACAGCCTCGTTCATGCGCGCGCGCGAAAAGCGTTCCCAGCCGTCGAAGTTCACGCCGGCCGCCGGTCCGCCGGACGCCGACGCGGCGGTGGCCGAACCGTCTTCCAGCTTGAGCGCCGCGGCGAAGGCCAGCAGCACGGCGATGGCGGCCAGTCCTCGGCGCACCCAGGTCGCGGTCGACGCGCCGCTGCCGAGCTTCAGCAGCCAGATCGCGAAGGTGATCAGGATCATGCCGCCCAGCGCATAGATCACGCCGTCGGCGCCGGTCTGCTGGGTCAGCACCCAGATCATCCACACGGCGGAGGCGTACATCGGGAAGGCGAGGAACTGGCGCAGCCGGTCCATCCACGGACCGGGCCGCGGCATCAGGCGCTGCAGCGCGGGCGTCATCGACAGCACGAGATAAGGCAGCGCGAGACCGAGACCCAGTGCCAGCAGCACGGCCACGGTCTGCGGCGCGGGCTGGCTGAGGGCAAAGCCCAACGCCGCCGCCATGAAGGGCGCGGTGCAGGGTGTGGCCACGATCACGGCCAGCACGCCGGTGAAGAACGCGCCCGCGGTGCCGCCGCGCGCCGCCAAGCCTTGGCCCACACCGGCGAAGCGGCTGGAGAACTCGAACATGCCCGAGAGATTGAGCCCGACGACGAAAAACAGGTAGGCGATCAGGAGCGAGAACACCGGCGACTGGAACTGGAAGCCCCAGCTCACGTCGCCGACGCTGGCGCGGATGGCGATGACGATCGCGGCCATGGCGGCGAAGGACACCAGCACGCCCAGTGTGTAGGCCACGCCGTCGCGCCGCATGGCGCTCCTCTCATGGCCGGCAAGCCGCGCGAAGGCCGCGGCCTTCATGGCGAGCACCGGGAACACGCAGGGCATCAGGTTCAGGATCAGGCCGCCCAGCAAGGCGAACAGCAGCGCTTCGACCAGCGACAGATGCTCGCCGCCGGCGGCCGCCGCCAGCGACGCGGTCGGCACGAAGGCCGGATCGAGCTTGGCCGTGACGTCGAAGGCCTGCCTCGCCTCGCCATCGGCCGTCTTCTCGGTCAGCACCAAGGTGCCTGAAAGGTCGGCGGGCAGGGCCGACTTGGCATCGCCACGCTTCAGCGGGATGCGGATGCCCTCGGCGCCGATGCTGGCCGTTTGCTTGGCCATGCTGGCGATCGGTCCCCACTCGGCCGGGAAGAAGTAGACGTCGCGGATGGTGTCGGCCTTCAGGCCCTTGGCTTCGACGATCAAGGTGGGATCGCCCGACTTGGCGACGCCATAGCGCGCCGGCCACGGGCTTTTAATCGGCAGCTGCTGGCGCGCCTTGTCGAAGATCGCGCGGGTGGCGGGCGGCGCCGGCGCGCCGGTCGCCGTCACCGGCAGGTTGAGCTCGAACTTGCCGTCCTCGGGGATGCAGACGTCCTCGCACACCAGCCAGTTGGCCTCGGCCGCAAGCTTGAAGCTGCCCGAGGCGGTGGCCGGCGGCGTGATGCGCACCAACAGGGTGGCCTCATCCTTGAAGCCGTAATTGATGATGCCGCTGAGATCGAAGAGATGCGGCCGCGGCCAGACGATGGGATCGGCCTTGGCGCCCTCCGGCAGCTTCCATGTGATCTCCGTGGGCAGGCCCGAATCGCCCGGGTTCTTCCAGTAGGTGTGCCACTTCGGCCGGATGGTCTGGCGCAGCCCGACCCAGAACGGCTCGCCCGGCTTGATCGCCGAGGCGTCGGCCAGAAGCTCGGCGCGCACGTTCTCGGTCTGCACCACCGATTGGGCGAAGGCAGGAACCGAGAGCAATGCCAGAAGAAGAGCGAGCAGCCGCTTCATGGGGCCTAGTAAATGACGCTCCACCTACGCCGTTGCAAGGCAATCCGGATCACCCGCGCGTGATATTTTGCGCCGTCCGGTACACAAGTCTAAGGTCTTGGCGTCATTGGGGAAATCATGTTGCTTATCGATGAAAAGCGTCTGCTCGGCGCGCTCGACGAACTGGCCCGGATCGGCGCCATCGACGGCGGCGGCTGCGCGCGACTCGCTCTCACCGACGAGGACAAGGCCGGCCGGGATCTTTTGGTCGGCTGGATGAAGGCGGCGGGCCTCGACGTGCGCATCGACGCCATCGGCAACGTGATCGGCTTGCGCGCCGGCGCCGAGAGCCTGGCCCCGGTCATGACCGGCAGCCACATCGACACGGTGCGCACCGGCGGCCGCTATGACGGCAACTACGGCGTGCTCGCCGGTCTCGAAGTCGTGCGCGCGCTGAACGAGGCCAAGACGACGACGCGCCGGCCGATCGCCGTCGCCTTCTTCACCAATGAGGAGGGCGCGCGCTTCCAGCCCGACATGATGGGCAGCCTGGTCTATGCCGGCGGCCTCGGCCTGAATGAGGCCTACGCCGCCGTCGACAAGGACGGCGTTGCAGTCGGCGACGAGCTGCGCCGCATCGGCTATCTCGGCGCCGCCAAGCCGGGCGTGCTCATGCCGCATGCCTTCGTCGAGCTGCATATCGAGCAGGGCCCGATCCTCGACGAGGAGAAGGTGCAGATCGGCGTCGTCGAGAGCGTGCAGGGCATCTCGTGGACCGAGTACACCGTCAACGGCGTCTCCAACCATGCCGGCACGACGCCGATGCGGCTCAGGCGCGACGCGGGCTATCTCGCGGCCTCGGTCAATGTCTTCGTGCGGGGGCTGGCGCGCGAGATGGGCGGCGACCAGGTTGGCACCGTGGGCGCGCTGTCGCTTCGGCCCAACCTGATCAACGTCGTGCCCAACCGCGCCGTGTTCACCGTCGACCTGCGCAACACCGATGAGGAAAAGCTCAAGCAGGCCGAAGCGCGTGTCGCCGCCCACATCGCCGAGGTCGCCGCGGCCGAGCGCGTCGAGGTCGAGGCCAAGGTGCTGGCACGCTTCGAGCCGGTGATCTTCGACCAAACCTTGGTCGATCGCGTCGAGCGCCATGCCGGCGCGCTGAAACTCACGACGCGGCGCATGCCCTCGGGCGCGGGCCATGACGCGCAGATGATGCAGCGCCTCTGCCCGACGGCGATGATCTTCGTGCCCTCGGTCGCGGGGCTCAGCCACAACGTCAAGGAACACACCGAAGCCGTCGACCTCTTGGCCGGCGCGCAGGTGCTGGCCAACCTGATGCTGGAGCTCGCCTCAGAGGTCTAGAGCATGATGGGTCCAGCTGGAATCAGCTGGACCCATCGTGCCTCCTGCAACACGCAACTCCGGTGCGCGCGAATGCGATGAGATGGAACCGTATGCGGTTCCATCTCATCGCATTCCGCTCTAGGCGAAAGACCTGCTCGCCGCGCTTGTCGATGTGCAGCGCCGTCCAGCCCGCTTCGCGATAGAAGCGGTCGGCGCGCGAGCCAGACTCGGTGCTGAGCGTGGCGGTGCGATGGCCCGCCTCGCGCAGCACGTCGCAGGCCCTTTTAAGCAGGGCGCGGCCGATGCCGCGGCCTTCATGGTCCGAGCATCTTCACTTCGATGCCCAGCTCTTCACGCATCTCACGTATTGCCGCAGCTTCGGGAGACTCTCCTGGCTCCAAATGACCGCCGGGCACAGCCCAACAAGCCGGATAGGATCGTCGCTTGGGCCCTCGCCAGCCAAGCAGGATGGTGTTGCCGCGCGTCAGGATGACGTTGCTGACTTCTCTCATGAATGCCCTACGTGGCCGGGCTTTTTACCTCAGAACTTGCCCAGGAACAGGTTCGACAGAGCGAGTGAGGACTTCGCCTTCCATCGCGCCAACGCCGAGGCCACACGTCATTCCCCGCCGGAGCGGGCGGCTTTCGGTTGACACGCCGGCCGAGCGGCGGACTTATCTCGAGCGCATCCAGCGCGAGCACCTCACGCGCTCGCTCGAGCGTTATCGCAGACTGGCACAGGGAGAGAAAAATGGCCGACGCTAGCCAGCGCCGCATCGTCTTCACCGGCGCGTCCGGCGGCATCGGCACCATGATCAGGCCATTGCTGGCGCCGCTCTATCCGGGACTGGTGCTGAGCGACATGGTGGCGCCTAAAAACCTCCTGCCGTCGGAGACGTTCGTCGCCGCCGACCTCACCAAGCCCGACGAGGTCGCGGCCGCCGTCAAGGGCGCCGACAGCGTGATCCATCTCGGCGGCTACTCGGTCGAGGGGCCGTGGAACACGATCCTGCAGGCCAACATCATCGGCTGCTACAACCTCTTCGAGGCGGCGCGCCAGGCCGGCGTGAAGCGCGTGGTCTTCGCCTCGTCCAATCACGCCGTCGGCTTCTATCGGCGCAAGCGCAAGATCGGCACCGACGTCACGGTGCGGCCCGACAGCCGCTACGGCGTCAGCAAGGCGTTCGGCGAGGCGCTGGGTGCGCTCTATTCCGACAAGCACGGCATGATCGTGACCTGCCTGCGCATCGGCAACGTCGGGCCGCGGCCGCTCGACGTGCGGCGGCTCTCGATCTGGGTCTCGCCCGAGGACATCGTGCAGCTGGTCGGCATCGGCCTGAACCATCCCGACATCCGCTTCGAGATCCTGTATGGCGCGTCCAACAACGAAGCGGCCTGGTGGGACAACTCGCGCGCCCAGGCGTTGGGCTACCGTCCCAAGGGCCGCGCCGAGGATCACCGCGCGCATGCCGAGGCCGAGCAGGCGAAGATCGGGCCCGATCCGGTGGGCGATGTGTTCCAGGGCGGCACCTTCTGCGCCTCAGAATTCACCAACGACGTGAAGCGGGCAGGTCCCTAAAGGCGTGGACCTTACTTCCCCGGCGGCGATAATTCCCGCCGGAGGGTGGCAGATGACTCGTTTCCTGACCGTGGGCGCCGCGCAAATGGCCCCCATCCAGCGCAGCCATACGCGTCGTGACGTGGTCGAGCGCCTGATCGCGCATCTGCGCGAGGCCAAGCGCATGGGCTGCGAGCTGGTGGTGTTCCCCGAGCTCACGCTGACGACATTCTTTCCGCGCTGGTGGATGACCGACCAGGCGGAGATCGACGCCTTCTTCGAGCAGGAGATGCCGTCGAACGAGACGGCGCCGCTCTTCACCGAAGCCAAGCGGCTCGCGATGGGCTTCTGCCTGGGCTACGCCGAGCTCGCCAACGAGAATGGCCGCCTGCGGCGCTTCAACACCTCGATCCTGGTCGAACGCGATGGCGAGATCGTCGGCAAGTACCGCAAGGTCCATCTGCCGGGCCACGCCGAGCACGAGCCGGAGCGTCCGTTCCAGCACCTGGAGAAGCGCTACTTCGAGATCGGCAACTTAGGCTTCCCGGTGTTCAAGGCGTTCGGCGGCAACATGGGCATGTGCATCTGCAACGACCGGCGCTGGCCCGAGACCTACCGCGTCATGGGCCTGCAGAACGTCGAGATGGTGCTGCTGGGCTACAACACGCCCCTGCACAACGCGCCGTCACCCGACCACGACGAGCATTCGTGGTTCCACAACCAGCTTTCCATGCAGGCTGGCGCCTACCAGAACGGCACCTGGGTGGTGGGCGTGGCCAAGGGCGGCAACGAGGAGGGCGTGCCCTCGCTCGCCGACAGCATGATCGTGGCGCCCTCGGGCAAGGTGGTGGCGCGCGCCGGCGGCGAGGCCGACGAGCTTATAGTGCATCGCTGCGATCTCGACGCCGGCCAGAGCTATAAGCGCACGACCTTCAACTTCGCTGTCCACCGCCAGCCCGACCAGTACCGCATGATCGTCGAGCGCAAAGGGGCGATGGATCCTTAGCTTCCCGTCATGACGAAAAGGTCAGCCGAACTTGCCGTAGCTCTGTTCGGGCGTGCCGCGGAACAGCGACATGTGGGTGTGGGTGGCGATGAAGGGATCGCCGATCTTGCGGCGGCCCAGCGTGACGGTGGTGCGGCCCGGCCGGTCGAAGCGGTCGCCGTTGGGATGGAAGCCGTCGGACTGCCACACCGCCATGCCGACCGCCGTCAGCCGGTCGGCCGAGACGATGGCCTCGATCTTGTCGAGGTCATAGCGGAAGTTGCGGATGGTGCCCCAGACGTTGCGCCACTGCTTCTGCTCGGCGAGGTCGCGGCCGGTCATGAAGTCGGTGAAGGTACCGAACGCGATCATGTCCTCGGCGAAGATCGGTCGTGCCCCTTCGTAGTCGACGTCGCGGCAGTGCTTGGACAGCGTCTCGAACCACGTTCGAACGGCGGCCATGTCGTCGGGATGCACGGGGTTGAGCAATTTCATCGCAGTCGATTCCTATAATCCAAACCGTTGCCAGTGTAGGCGCTCTTCGATCGCCGCCAACGTCGCCGGGCCGATGCCGTCGATGCCCGTTCCGCCAACTGATGCGCCGAGCCCGAAGCGCGACAACAGGCGCCGCCGCGGTCCGATCACCGGCAGATGGACCTTGTCGCCGTAGCGTGCCTGCAGGATGGCGCGCAGCTCACCGATGCCGTCGACCAGACCCAGCTCCAGCCCGCGCTTGCCGGTCCAGAACTCGCCGCTGAACAGGGCTGCCTCGTCGCCCGACAGCTTGCCGGCGCGGCGTGCGCGCACCCAGTCCTTGAAGCCGTCGTGGATCTCGGCCTGCAGGCGGTGCAGGCGCTCGACATCCTCCGGCTTCTCCGGGCTGAAGGGATCGAGCATCGACTTGCGCTCGCCCGAGGTGTGCAGGCGCCGCTCGACGCCGAAGCGGGCGATCAGGTCCTGGAAGCCGAAGCCCGCGCTGATGACGCCGATCGAGCCCACGATCGAGCTCGGGTCGACGATGATCTCGTCGGCGGCGCAGGCCAGCCAGTAGCCGCCCGAGGCCGCGACATCCTCGACGAAGGCGATCACCTTCACGTCTTTCTCCGCCGCCAGCAGGCGGATGCGCTGGCCGATCAAGGCCGACTGCACCGGCGAGCCACCGGGCGAGTTGATGGCGAGCGCGACCGCCTTGGCGCCGCGCGTGTTGAAGGCGCGTGCGAGCAGCGGCGCCACGCTCTCGATGGAAAGACCGCGACTGCCCAAAAGACCACCCGAGGCGATGACCCCCGACAGTCGGACGACCGGAACGACGGGCCCGCGACGGAAGCGGTCCTTTAACCAACCCAGCATGAACGGCAATGTCCCCGCGGCGACCTCAGAAGGCAAGCGCGCCGGCGTGGCGCAGGATGGCCTCGGCCTCGTCGGTGTACCGCCCGTCCGGACGATGCAGCGTAAGGGGCGGCGCGTCGCGCCGCGTCGGCCGGTCGGCGCGGCGGGCACGCACCAGGATGCGTGCCGCAGGCGGCAGGCGCTTCACCGTGACGTCGCCCCAGCCCAGGCGGCCGAGATGGCCAAAAATCTCGTCCAGGCGGTCGCTGCGATGGATGATGAGCAGGGTGCCTGCAGGTTCCGCCGCTGCCGTCGCCACCGCCAGCCAGCGCGCCAGGTCGGCGCTGGATTCGACGGTCGCCAGCGCCTTGGACGGATCAGGCGAGGGATCGGCGACCGCGGCGGCGAGATAGGGCGGGTTGGTCACGACGTGATCGAAGCGCCCGAGATCGGCCGGCAGCGGCTTTGCGAGGTCATGAACGACCGTTCGCACCCGGTCGGCCATGCCGTTGAGGTTGGCATTTCGTTCGGCCAGCTCGGCCAAGGCCACCTGCAGCTCGATGCCGACTATGCTGCAGCCTGCCAGCCGCGCCGCCAGGCAGAGGCCGACGGCGCCGACGCCGGCGCCCAGATCGAGGATGCGCTGGCCGGGGGCGGCATCGACGGCGGCCGCCAGCAGCACGGCGTCGATGGCGACGCGATAGCCGCGGGCGGGTTGTAACAACTGTACGCGGCCCCCCAGCAGGGCGTCTTCGGTCAGGGTCCCTTCCATATCGGGGATCATGTCACGACATCGTGTCGCAACAACCAAACTTGGTTGGGCGACTATTCTTACGGCATGGCAACAGTCGTCACCTTCGAGGGCAAGCGCAAGGCGCCCAGCCTGGAGCCCCTGCTGTCGCTCTGCGCCGACGACATGGCGCAGGTCGACCGCGAGATCCTGGCACGCATGCGCTCGCCGGTGGCGTTGATCCCCGAGCTCGCCAACCATCTGGTGGGCGCGGGCGGCAAGCGCATGCGGCCATTGCTGACCGTCGCGGCGGCGCGGCTGTGCGGCTACGCCGCCACCGACGACCGCCACATCAAGCTCGCGACCTGCGTGGAGTTCATCCATTCGGCCACGCTGCTGCACGACGACGTGGTCGATGTCAGCGCGCTCAGGCGCGGCAAGCCCTCGGCCAATGCGGTGTGGGGCGACAAGGCATCGGTGCTGGTCGGCGACTTCCTGTTCACGCGCTCGTTCGAGCTCATGGTCGATGTCGGCTCGCTCGACATCCTGGGCGTGCTGTCGCGCGCCTCCTCGACCATCGCCGAGGGCGAGGTGCTGCAGCTCGTGAGCCAGCGCGATACCTCGACGCCCGAGGCGACCTATCTCGAGATCATCAAGGCCAAGACCGCCAAGCTGTTCGCCGCGGCCGCCGAAGTCGGCGCCATGGTCGCCGGCCGTGATGGACAGGAGCGGGTGGCGCTCGAAAGCTTCGGCATGAATCTCGGCATCGCCTTTCAGCTGGTCGACGATGCGCTCGACTATGCCGGCCGCGAGGCCGAGCTCGGCAAGACGGTGGGCGACGATTTCCGCGAGGGCAAGATCACCCTGCCGGTCATCCTGGCCTTCCTGCGCGGCCGCACCGTCGAGCGCGAGTTCTGGAAGCGCACCATCGAGAAGCTCGACCAGCGCGAGGGCGACCTCGAGCAGGCCAAGGTGCTGCTCGACCGTTATGGCGCCATCGCCGACACGCTGGAACGCGCCCGGCACTACGGCGCCATGGCGCGCGATGCGCTGGGACTCTTTCCCGACAAGCCGCTCAAGGCCGCCCTGCTCGAGGCCGTCGACTTCGCCATCGACCGCGCGCACTGAGAGGGTCTGTCGAGTTCTTGGCGGCCAAAACCTGCTAGAAACGCAGGATGGCTGCCACGCACATCCTCGCCATCGACCAGGGCACCACCAGCACCCGCGCCATCGTGTTCGACGCAACCGGCCGTCCGGTCGCGTCGGCGCAGAAGGAACTGCCGCAGATCTTTCCGAAACCCGGCTGGGTCGAGCACGACGCCGAGGAAATATGGTCAGCCACGGTCGAGGTCTGCCGCGGCGCGCTGGCCAAGGCCAAGCTCGACGCCAAGGCGCTGGCCGGCATCGGCATCACCAACCAGCGCGAGACCACCGTCGTGTGGGACCGCGCCACCGGCAAGCCGATCCACAACGCCATCGTCTGGCAGGACCGCCGCACCGCCGACCGCTGCGAGGCGCTGAAGCGCGCCGGCCATGAGAGCGAGGTCACGGCGAAGACCGGCCTGATCCTCGATCCGTACTTTTCCGGCACCAAGATCGCCTGGATCCTCGACCATGTCGCCGGCAGCCGCGCCGCGGCGGAGAAGGGGGCGCTGGCGGCCGGCACGATCGAATGCTTCCTGCTGTGGCGCCTGACAGGCGGCAAGGTGCATGCGAGCGACGCGACGAACGCCAGTCGCAGCCTGCTGCTCGACATCCACAAAGGCACCTGGGACGACGGCCTCTTGAAGCTGCTCGGCGTCCCAGCGCCGCTCCTGCCCAAGGTCGTCGATTGCTCCGGCGAGCTCGGCGTCGCCTCGGCGGACATTTTAGGCGCGCCGGTACCGGTGCTGGGCATGGCGGGCGACCAGCAGGCCGCGACCGTGGGCCAGGCCTGCGTAAAGCCCGGCATGGTCAAGGCAACCTACGGCACGGGCTGCTTTGCGTTGCTGAACACCGGCAGCATGGCCGTGCGCTCGCACAATCGGCTGCTCACCACCATCGCCTATCAGCTGGGCGGCCGGCGGACCTATGCGCTGGAGGGCAGCATCTTCATCGCCGGCGCCGCGGTGCAATGGCTGCGCGACGGCCTGCACCTGATCGCCAAGTCATCCGACGTCGAGCAGGTCGCTTCCCACGCCAAGCCCGATCACGGCGTCTACATGGTGCCGGCCTTCGTCGGCCTGGGCGCGCCCTACTGGGATGCCGGCGCGCGCGGCGCGCTGCTGGGACTGACGCGCGACACCGGCCCGGCCGAGATCGCCGCGGCAACACTCGATTCGGTGTGCTTCCAGACGCGCGATCTGGTCGACGCCATGCGCGGCGACGGTGCCCAGATCGACGAGCTGCGCGTCGACGGCGGCATGGTGGTGAACGATCCCCTGATGCAGCGCCTGGCCGACACCGTGGCCGTTCCCGTCGAACGGCCCAAAGTCACCGAGACCACGGCGCTGGGAGCGGCCTTCCTGGCCGGACTGCACGCTGGCCTGTGGCCCTCGCTGGAGGCGCTGTCGCAGACCTGGGCCCTCGACCGTGCCTTCCGTCCTGCCGAGGACGCTGCTTCGCGTGACCGTCGTTATGCGGGCTGGAAGGACGCGGTTCGCCGGGTGCGGAGTACCTAGGCCCGTCCCACTGCCCAGTCCAAGAAAGTATTGTCATCCCGAGCGCAGCGAGGGACCTTTAAGCCGCAGGAAAGGTCCCTCGCTTACGCTCGGGATGACACAAGTGATGGCTCGACATTCAATTGCCCGAGCGACACCTCGATCGGACTTCACGGTCGCGATCGAATGGTCGGATGGCTCAAAGAGCGTCGTCGATTTTCGCCCTGACATCGCCAAGGGTGAGGCGCTGTCATATTTGCGGGAGCCTGCTGTTTTCCTGCATCGACTGTTCGTCCAGTCGGAGGGTCAAAGTCTCGCCTGGGAAACGCCGGGTGGCTTGATCGACTTCCATGTCGATGAGCTTTGGCGGCGTGCCCATTCCAAGTCCTTCGCGGCTGAATAGCGAACGCTTGCCCGACAAGACCTCGGCCATTAGGTTGCGCGCGCCATGCGGACCCGCGCCAACCCCATCTACTGCGGTGTCGACACGATCGATCTCGCGCAGGCCACCAAGCTGATCCAGTCCATTGCCGGCGGGCCCAGGCCGGCCGTCGGCGGCATCAAGCTGGGGCTGGAATTCTTCCTGGCGCACGGCGCGCCGGGCGTGCGCTACGCCTTTCCGACGCCGGTGCGGGCCACGGGGGTCGGCTTCTTCCTCGATCTCAAGCTGCACGACATCCCCAACACCGTGGCCGGCGGCATCCGCGCCGTGGTCGAGCTCGCCCCCACCTTCATCACCATCCATGCCGGCGGCGGCCGCGAGATGATGAAGGCGGCGGTCGACGAGGCCGCCGCGCAGGCCGCCAAGCACAACGTGCCGCGGCCCAAGCTTTTGGGCGTGACGGTGCTGACCTCGCTCGATCGCTCCGATCTCGAGGCCACCGGCGTCAATGCCGATCCGTCGGACCAGGTCCTGCGGCTGGCGGCCCTGGCGCATGCCAGCGGCCTCGACGGCGTGATCTGCTCACCGCTCGAGATCGCCGCCCTGCGCAAGCAGTGCGGTCCCGACTTCGTGCTCATGGTGCCGGGCATCCGGCCGGTCGGCAGCGCCGCTAACGACCAGAAGCGGGCGATGACGCCACGCCAGGCGGTCGATCTCGGCGCCACCAACCTGGTAGTCGGCCGGCCGATCTACCAGGCCGCCGATCCGCGCGCCGCCGCCGAGGCGATCGCCCGCGAGGCGGGGGTCAACGACCTATGACCGTCGAGGCCAAGATCTGCGGGTTGACGACGGCCGAGACGCTCGATGCCGCGATCGAAGGCGGTGCGCGTTTCGTCGGCTTCAACACCTATCCGCCCTCGCCGCGATACCTCGCCTCGAACGACGTGCTGAGGGCGCTGGGCGCGCGCGTGCCCAAAAGCGTGACGCGCGTCGGTTTGTTTGTCGATCCTGACGACGCGCTGCTCGACGAGCGCCTGGCGACTGGCGCCATCGACCTGGTGCAGCTTCACGGCTCGGAGACGCCCGGGCGCATCGCCGCCATCAAGGCGCGCACCGGCAAGCCCGTCATGAAAGTGATCAATGTCGGCGCTGCGAGCGACATCGAGCACGGCATTGCGACCTATGGCGTTGTCGCCGACCAGCTGATGTTCGACACGGCCGGCGGGAAACTGCCCGGCGGCAACGCCAGGGCTTTCGACTGGACGTTGATGTCGGGACGCAAGGTGCCGCTGCCGTGGCTGCTGGCGGGTGGACTTACGCCCGACAACGTCGCCGAGGCGGTGCGCGTCACGGGTGCGCATGTTGTCGACGTTTCTTCTGGTGTCGAATCGAGCCGGGGTGTGAAATCGGTCGAACTGATCCACGCCTTCCTCGATCGCGTGAAGGCGCTCTGAAGGGGGACCGCATGAAAACCGAACAGCGGCTGAAGGAACTCGGCATCGAGCTCACCAAGCCGACCTCGCCGATGGCCAACTACGTGAACGCCGTGCGCACCGGCAACTTTCTGTATCTCGCCGGCAAGGGCCCCGGCCTGCCGGGCCATCCGCTGCCGGTCGGCAAGGTCGGCCGCGACTTCACCAAGGAGCAGGGCTACGAGTATGCGCGCCAGACCGGCTTGAGCCTGATCTCCGTCATGAAGGCGGAGCTGGGCGACCTCGATCGTGTGAAGCGCATCGTCAAGCTCTTGGGCATGGTCAACGCCACGCCGGAATTCGGCGAGCAGCCCGAGGTGATCAACGGCTGCTCCGATCTCTTCGTCTCGGTGTTCGGCGATCGCGGCCGGCACGCGCGTTCGGCAGTCGGCATGGGCTCGCTGCCGCGCGGCATCCCGGTCGAGATCGAGGTGATCGTCGAAGTCGAGGATGCGCCGGCTCGTCGTGCCGCCGCCAAGCCTGCCGCGCGCCGCAAGGCGGCGCCCAAGGCCAAGCGGAAATCGGCCAGGAGCAAGCGCAGGTAGGGCTTTTGACCGACCCCTGTCGGGGCTGCTAAGTCCGCGCGTCCCGACAGGAATTTTTATGCCAACCTCACCCAACAGTTTCCGCATCGGTCCCGACGAGCGCGGGCATTTCGGCCTTTTCGGCGGCCGCTACGTCGCCGAAACGCTGATGCCGCTGATCCTCGACCTGGAGAAGGCCTACAACGAGGCCAAGGCCGATCCGCAGTTCCAGGGCGAGCTGAACTATCTTCTGGCGCAATACGCCGGCCGGCCGAGCCCGCTCTACTACGCGGAACGCCTCACCAAGCATCTCGGCGGCGCGAAAATCTACTTCAAGCGCGATGAGCTCAATCACACCGGCAGCCACAAGATCAACAACGTGCTGGGTCAGGTGCTTCTGGCCAAGCGCATGGGCAAGACGCGGGTGATCGCCGAGACCGGCGCGGGCCAGCACGGTGTCGCCACGGCGACCGCGTGCGCGCTGTTCGACATCCCCTGCGTCGTCTTCATGGGCTCGGTCGACGTCGAGCGTCAGGCGCCCAACGTGTTCCGCATGAAGATGCTGGGCGCGGAGGTGCGGCCGGTGACGTCGGGCTCCTCGACGCTCAAGGACGCCATGAACGAGGCGATGCGCGACTGGGTGGCGACCTGCGATACGACCTTCTATTGCATCGGCACGGTGGCGGGCCCGCATCCCTATCCGGCGATGGTGCGCGACTTCCAGTGCGTGATCGGCAATGAGGTGCGCACGCAGATCATGGAGATGGAAGGCCGGCTGCCCGACACGCTGGTCGCCTGCATCGGCGGCGGCTCGAACGCCATGGGCCTGTTCCATCCCTTCCTCGACGACACGGGCGTCCGCATCGTCGGCGTCGAGGCGGGCGGCAAGGGCGTCGAGACCGGCGAGCATGCCGCCTCGCTGACCGGCGGCCGCCCCGGCGTGCTGCACGGCAACCGCACCTACCTTCTGCAGGACAAGGAAGGCCAGATCACCGAGGCGCATTCGATCTCGGCCGGCCTCGACTATCCCGGCATCGGGCCCGAGCATTCCTGGCTGAAGGAGCAGGGCCGCGTCGAATACGTGTCGGCGACCGACAATGAGGCGCTGACGGCCTTCCAGCTCCTGTGCAAGCTCGAGGGCATCATCCCGGCCCTCGAGCCCGCGCATGCGCTGGCCCATGTCACCAAGCTCGCGCCCACTCTGCCCAAGGACAATCTGCTGGTGATGAATCTCTGCGGCCGCGGCGACAAGGACGTGTTCGCCGTCGCCGAACGGCTGGGCATGAAGGTATAGTGGGTTTGGATCGGGAGGCAGCATGACCTTCAGATGGCAAGACCACATCGTTCGGGATCCTGAAATTTGCGGCGGATTGCCAACGATGAGAGGAACCCGCGTCCTCCTGCGGCAGGTTCTCGCCGACGTCGCTGACGGGACGACAGCTACGGACATCATCGCGGCTTACCCATCCCTCAGGCCCGATCACATTAGGGCGGCTATCGCCTTCGCTGCGAACAGCGCTAAGGATGACTTGCCGGTGCTCGACAAGCCGGCGGCGTAATGCGGCTCAAGCTTGACGAGAACATGCCGCGACCTCTAGCGGAGTCGCTGCGACGGATCGGTCACGACGTCCACACGGCATCCGATGAAGACCTCCTCGGCAAGTCAGACCGCGTCGTTTGGAGCGTCGTAGTGCACGAAAGGCGGCTACTGCTAACTTTAGACCGCGACTTTGGCCTACTTGCCAGTCAGTCTAGTGATCACGCAGGAGCTATCATCCTGCGCCCGCGTGATGCGAAGAAAATGGTGATCGAGGTGTTGGCCCTGCGGGCGCTTGCCCTGGCCACTGATATCGATATGACGAACAGAATAATGATTTTCGAAGACGAGCGAATTCGCATTCGACCACCGCTCGCTCTCGTCCCACCACAGGATCAATCATGAGCCGCATCACCAAGCGTTTCGAGAAGCTCAAGGCCGACAAGCGCGCCGGCCTCGTGATCTACATCTCGGCCGGCGATCCCGATGCCGAGGTCGGCTACGAGATCCTGAAGGGCCTGCCGGCGGCCGGCGCCGACCTGATCGAGCTCGGCATGCCGTTCACCGATCCGATGGCCGACGGACCCTCGGTCCAGGCCGCGGGCCAGCGCGCGCTTAAGGCCGGCATGACGGTCGACGGCACCTTCGACATGGTGCGCCGCTTCCGCAAGGAGACCGGTGATGACGACACGCCGATCCTGCTGATGGGCTATTACAACCTCGTCTATCAGCGCGGCGCCGAGCGCTTCTGCAAGGAAGCGGCAGCCGCGGGCGTGGACGGATTCATCCTGGTCGACCTGCCGCCGGAAGAGGCTGACGAACTGAAGCCGCATGCCGAGGCGAACGGGCTCGACACGGTGCTGCTGACCGCGCCCACGACCGACGACAAGCGCCTGCCGGCGGTGCTGAAGTACTCCGCGGGCTTCGTCTATTTCGTCTCGGTGCTCGGCATCACCGGCACCAAGTCGGCGACCGAAGAGGCGGTCGCGACGCATGTCGCGCGCATCAAGCGCCACACCAAGCTGCCGGTCGGCGTCGGCTTCGGCATCAAGACGCCGGAGCAGGCTGCGGCCGTGGCGCGCCACGCCGATGCCGCTGTCGTCGGTTCCGCCATCGTCGATCGCGTGAAGGCAGGACTCGATTCGAACGGCAAGCCCAGGCCCGGAGTCGCGGCCGGCGTGTTCGCCGACGTCAAGGCACTTGCAGGCGGCGTGCGCAGCGTCAGCAAGCCGTAACTTCTCCGCTGTGACCAATCGAGGAAGACACCCGACCGTCATTGTCGGGTCACGATCTCGCGCCCATATGCGCGTCGGTCAATGCGGAGGAAAAAACATGCAGGCGATCGACGTCGAACGGAAGAACAGGCTGCACGCCAACTTCATCGCTGCACTCGATCTTCTCGACGCTGAACATCGCGAACCCGATCGCTGGGAAGAGGAGTGCCTGTCCTACGCGCTGGGCGCGATGGCCTGCGGCATGTATCTCGTCGCCGAGGTCGAGCTTGCCGCCTTCGCGCGGCCGATCGACGAGCGTTCCCCCGACGTGCTGGCAGCACTGGCACAGAAGCCTGCGCGCTTCACCAAGGACATGCTGCGTCACGGCCTCGACTATGTGAACCAGCGCTACGGTCACGTCGGCGACGCCGCTGATCTGCCGGCCGTGCTGGCGGCCGGCCAGCAGGACCTGCAGTCGCTGACGGCGTAGTTCATTCCTCCCCAGCGAAGCTGGGGAGGTGTCGGCGTCATACGCCGACGGAGGGGTCACGAGCTTCAGTACTGTTGCTCATGACCCCTCCGTCCGCTTCGCGGACACCTCCCCATCGCGCGACGCGCGATGGGGAGGAAGGCGACCTAAGCCTTCGCTTCCTCTTCGTCGTCGTCGAACAGCAGATCGGCGACGAAGGGATTGGTCTTGCGCTCCCAGCCGAAGGTCGACGTCTGGCCGTGGCCGGGCACGAAGGTGATGTCGTCGCCGAACGGCCATAGCCGCTTGCGGATCGATGTCAGCAACTGCTCGTGGTTGCCGCGTGGAAAATCCGTGCGCCCGATCGAGCCTCGGAACAGCACGTCGCCGACGAACGCCACCTTGGCGGGCTTGTGCACGAACACGACATGGCCCGGCGTGTGGCCGGGGCAGTGCACGACGTCGAAGGTGAGGTTGCCGAGCGCCACTGTCTCGCCGTTGGTGAGCCATCGGTCGGGCACGAACGGCTTGTAGGCCGGGAAGTTGTACTTGGCGCCGGAGGCGGGCAGGCCCTCGATCAGGAACAGGTCGTCCTCGTGCGGGCCCTCGATCTTCACGCCGTAGTGGTCGGCCATGGTGCCGGCGGCTGAGGCGTGGTCGACGTGGCCGTGGGTCAGCAGCACCTTGGTGACCTTGATGCCCTGCTGGGCGATCGCTTCCTTCAGCATGTCGAAATCGCCGCCCGGGTCGACGGCCGTGCCCTCCATGGTCTCGTCGCACCAGACGATGGAGCAGTTCTGCTGGAACGGGGTGACGGGGGCGATCATGACCTTGAGCATTGCACCCATCTAATGCCTCCCGCGGGCGCGTGGAAGGGCGTATGCTGCCCCGGGGAGTCTTCATGCGTCGGCGGCAATGAAATTTCGCTTACTGCTTTGCATCCTCGCCCTGGTCAGCCTCACCTTTCCCGCGCGTGCCCAGATCACCGCGGTGACCTCGCCGTCTGGCCCGGTCCAGGCCGGCCCCTACGTGGTGATCGACGGCAACACCGGCGAGACCCTGCTGGACCGCAATGCCGGCGCCTTCTGGCATCCGGCCTCGCTCACCAAGATGATGACGATCTACATCATCTTCGAGGAGCTCAAGTCGGGCCGGCTGACGCTTGCTTCGCCCATGGCCCTGTCGGAAGTGGCGCGCGCCAAGCCGCCGTCCAAGCTTGGCCTCGCGGCGGGCCAGGGCATCACCGTCGAGCAGGGCCTGCAGGCGCTGGTGGCGCGCTCGGCCAACGACGTGGCCACCGGCTTCGCCGAGCTGATCTCCGGCTCGGAAGCGGCCTTCGGCGTGCGCATGACCGAGACGGCGGCGCGCATCGGCATGAACGCCACCCAGTTCCACAACGCCAGCGGCCTGCCCGATGCCGGCCAGCTCACCACCGCGCGCGACATGGCGCTGCTGGGCATGGCGCTGGTGAAGCAGTTCCCCGAATACTACGGCTACTTCCACACCCGGGAATTCTACCTCGGCAAGACCAAGGTCGGACCGGGCATCAAATTCCTCGACCTCTATGCGCCCTATGCCGACGGCTTGAAAACCGGCTTCATCTGCGCCTCGGGCTTCAACATCGTCGGCAGCGCGGTGCGCGACGGACGGCGACTGATCGCCGTCGCCTTCGGTTTCCGCCGCGCCGACCTGCGCGACGAGTTCATCATCCGTCTGCTCGACGAGGCCTATGCGCTGAAGACCGGCGGCAACCGGCCCAAGATCTGGCAGCTGCGCAACGGCCAGGGCGGCCCGGCCACGGTGCTCGACCAGAGCGAGTGCGGCACCATCCGCTACGACATGCCAGGCGACGCGGCCTGGCTCGGCACCTTTCCCGACTGGCGCTCGGCGCGGCATGCCTACGACGTCGGCCAGTCCGACATCGCGCGGCTGGGCTTCACGCGGCTCGGCAAGGAGTGGATCCTGCCGGTCACCTCCAACAAGGTGACCAAGCAGGCCGCCATCATCGCCGACCTCGAGCCCGCCACGGCGCAGGCGCTGTGCGCCGACTACCAGGCGCGAAAATTGTTCTGCCAGGTGAGGAAACCCCAGGAAATCGTGTCCCCGTTCGGCCTGTTCTGGCGTTGACCCCAAGGGGCGGCGACCGTCTTGGCCGGCGCGGCGGTTCGTGCGATACCGCCGACATGAACTGGCTGACGAACTTCGTCCGACCCAAGCTCAAGGCCCTGATCTCGCGCAAGGAGACGCCGGAGAATCTCTGGCTGAAGTGCCCCAAGTGCGAGCAGATGCTGTTCATGCGCGACTGGGAGGCCAACCAGGAGGTCTGCACCCACTGCGGCCATCACATGCGCATCCGGCCGCTGAAGCGGCTGCCGCACCTGTTCGACGAGGGCAAGTACGACCTGCATCCGCTGCCGCGCGTGCCGGTCGATCCGCTGAAGTTCCGTGACACCAAGCGCTACGACGCCAAGCTCAAGGAAGCCCAGGCCAAGTCCGAAGGCCGCACCGACGCGCTGGTCGTGGCAAGCGGCGCCGTGGGCGGGCGCGCCAGCGTGATGGCGCTGCTCGATTTCGATTTCATGGGCGGCTCGATGGGCACGGCGGTGGGCGAGGGGCTGGTGATGGCGGCCGAGCTCGCGGTCGCCCGCAAGGCGCCGCTGATCGTCTTCTCCGCCTCCGGTGGCGCCCGCATGCAGGAAGGCATCCTGTCGCTGATGCAGCTCACGCGCACCACCATCGCCGTGCGCAAGGTCAAGCAAGCGGGCCTGCCCTACATCGTCGTGCTGACCGATCCGACGACCGGCGGCGTCTCGGCGTCGTTCGCCATGCTGGGCGACGTGCACCTCGCTGAGCCCGACGCCCTTATCGGCTTTGCCGGCCCGCGCGTCATCCAGGACACCATCCGCCAGGAGCTGCCGCAGGGCTTCCAGCGCGCCGAGTACCTCTTGGAGCACGGCATGGTCGACGCCGTCGTGCACCGCCACAAGCTCAGGGAAACCCTGATCCGTCTCATCTCGCTCTTGATGGATCCGATGACCGCGGAAGGCCGCAGCCTGGCCGTCGCGGGCCGCTAAAGCCCAAGGCCACAGCGATGACCGATGCGATCCTCGACCGCCTCATGCGGTTGCATCCCAAGCTCATCGACCTCGAGCTTGGCCGCATCGAGCGCCTGCTGGCGGATGTCGGCTCGCCACATCTCAGGTTGCCGCCGATCGTCCATGTCGCCGGGACCAACGGCAAGGGCTCGCTGGTCGCCTACCTGCGGGCCATGGCCGAGGCGGCGGGCTATCGCGTCCATGTCTACACCTCGCCGCACC
The DNA here is from genome assembly GCA_021732285.1 of Reyranella sp. Classification (GTDB taxonomy): domain Bacteria; phylum Pseudomonadota; class Alphaproteobacteria; order Reyranellales; family Reyranellaceae; genus Reyranella. The sequence goes on from JAKFVH010000072.1 coordinate 46,239, forward strand.
TGGTGCGCTTCAACGAGCGCATCCGCGTCGCCGGCGAGCTGATCAGCGACGACATGCTGGAGGACGTGCTGGTCGAGGCCGAACAAGCCAACCGCGAGCAGCCGATCACCTTCTTCGAGATCACGACGGTGTCGGCATTTTTAGCCTTCGCCCGCGTGCCGGCCGACCTCGCCGTGCTCGAGGTCGGCATGGGCGGGCGCAACGACACGACCAACGTGGTCAATCCCGCGCTCTCGGCGATCACGCCGATCGGCTACGACCACACGAGCTTCCTCGGCGACACGCTGGAGAAGATCGCGGCCGAGAAGGCGGGCATCCTGAAGCGCGCCGTGCCGGCCGTGATTGGCCGCCAGCGCGAGGCGAGCGCCGGCGTGATTGCCAACCGGGCCGGCGAGCTTGCCGCTCCGCTGTTCCGCATGGGACGCGAATGGCAGGTCAAGCCGACGCCCACCGGCTTCCGCTACGACAGCGACCTTTTAGGCCTCGACCTGCCGGCGCCGGCGCTGGTCGGCGCCCACCAGCTCGACAATGCCGCCACGGCGGTCGCCTGCATCGAGCGGCTGCGCGCGGCGCAGTTCCGCATCGACGATGCGGCGGTGAGGAAGGGCCTGGCGTCGGTCGACTGGCCCGCCCGTCTGCAGAAGCTCTCCCGCGGCCCGCTGGTCGATGCCCTGCCGCCGGCCGGCGAGCTGTGGCTCGACGGCGGCCACAACGAGGATTGCGGCATCGTGCTGGCGCGCCAGGCCGCCGAATGGGCCAAGGAACCGGCCGCGCTGCCGCTCTACCTGATCTTCGGCATGCTCACGACCAAGGACGCCTCGGGCTTCCTGCGGCCGCTGGGGCGCTACGCCAGCACAGCGCGCGCCGTGCCGATCGAAGGCCATGCCGCCTACACGCCGCACGAGGCCTGCGCGCGTGCGGCCGACGTCGGTCTGGATTGCCTGCCCGCAAACGACGTCGGCGCGGCGCTGGAAGACCTTTTGGCCACCCAGCCCGCGCCGATGCGCATCCTGATCTGTGGTTCGCTCTACCTCGCGGGCGACGTGCTGGCCCGCAACGGCTGAGCGCTCAGCTGACGACGGTGTTGATCCAGCTCACCAGTTTCTGCTTGGGCTCGGCGCCGATCTTGGTGGCGGCGACCTGGCCGTTCTTGAACAGCAGCAGAGTGGGAATCGAGCGGACGTTGTAACGCGACGGCGTCGCCGGGTTCTCGTCGATGTTGACCTTCACCACCTTGAGCTTGCCATCCATCTCCTTGGCGATGTCCTCCAGCGAGGGGCCGATCATGCGGCACGGGCCGCACCACTCGGCCCAGAAGTCGACCAGGACGGGCGTGTCGGACTTCAGGACTTCCTGCTCGAAAGAGGTATCGGTCGCTTTGACGGTCATATGGGTTCTCCCAAAAACACTACAGGCCGGTCGATGGACCGGCGCCGCCCTTGGGACAAGAAGCTAGGAACGCTCATCGGGCGAGTCAAGATGCGGCCGCGTAGGGCATTGATTCATCGAGGGTTTTCGCGTCGATTTCCATCAACAACGGCACAGCCGTCCACAGGAGAAATGCCCGCACGGTGCGGCCCGGATAGATCTCGGCCAGCAACGCCCGGTAGAGCGCGAGCTGGCGCCGGTAGGCCAATGCCACCTGCGCTGCAGCCTCCGGCGGTGGCCGGTTGGTCTTGTAGTCGACGATCAGCACCTCGCGCTCGGACACGGCCAGGCGATCGACCTGGCCGCTCACCGTGAAGGTGCCGCGCCGCGTCCGCACCGTGCCGGTCAGCGGCACCTCGGCGCGCGAGCTTTCGGCGAACAGGGCGGCGTGCGCCGGCGCCTCGGTGACGGCGAGGGCCTCGTCGCTCCAGCTCGCGATCTCCTCGTCGGCGAGCCTATGCGCTGCTTGGGCGAGGAAGCGCCGCGCCGCCTCGCGGCGCTCGGCCGGCGGCGTCGCCGGCAGATGGCGCAAAAGCTCGTGCAGGAGCTGGCCGCGCTTCCAGCGCCGCGGATCGCTCGGTGCCAGCGGGCTGAAGGCGCGCGATCGGGCCAGCGCCTCATCGGGCAGCGGCTGCGAGGGCGCGAGCGGCGTCGGTGGATCGGGCTCGGTTGGCGCGGGCCTGCGCGCCCAGGGCTGCAACGGCTCGGCCGTCCCGAGTGCCAGCTCGGTCTGTTCGCGCACGCCGATGGTGCCGGTATTCGTGAGCTCGTAGCCCTCGCCTTCCCAGCCATCGCTGCCCATCTGGGGCAGGGCGGTGAAGTCGAAGGCACGCGACTGGGCACGGCCACGCGGCTGGGCGCTGTCGGGCGAGATCTCGGCGTCGCCGCTGGCGCGCAGCCCGGCCTCGATGCGCTCATACCAGCAGCCGCGATCGGGTTTGCGCGCGCCGAACCAGCCGCCGACATAGAGCCGGTCCTCGGCGCGGGTCATGGCGACGTAGAGCAGGCGGTTCTGCTCTTGCAGGGCACGGTCGCGCGTCTCGCCGCGCCAGATCCGGGCAGCCTCGTTGGCGTCGTCGGCGCGCGGCACCCAGAGCCGGGTTTCGCCGTCGGCGCCGGCCAGCAGCCGCTCGACATCGCGCGGCACGCGCGTGGTGTCCGGCAGGTAGACGATCGGCGCCTGCAGTCCCTTGGAGGCGTGCACCGTCAGGATGCGCACTTCGCGGCGGCGGTTCTGGTCGAGGTCGCGCTTGATCTCGCCGCCGCCCGCCTCGAACCAGCGCAGGAAGCCCTGCAGCGAATGGCCTTCGCTCTGCTGGTACTGCAGGGCGCGCGCCAGCAGCTCGTCGATCGGATCGGCGGCCTCGTGACCCAGCCGCTCGAGCAGACGCGCGCGGTCGCCTTCGGGGCCGAGCGCGGTGGCGAAGAAATCGAACGGCGTCACGTAGTCGGCGCGACGCAGCCAGCCGGAGAGCCGCCGGTAGGCCGCGGCATAGGAGAGTTCGCCCGCGCGCTCGCGCAAGGCACGCCATAGATGGCCGGGCCGCTTCCAGGCCAGAGTGAAGAGTTCGTCCTCGCCGAGCCCGATCAGCGGCGACTTCAGCAGGGCCGCGAGATTGAGATCATCCTGAGGCAGCAGGACGAAGCGCGCCATGGCCAGCAGGTCCTGGATCGCAAGTTCCTCGCCCAGGTTCAGCCGGTCGACGCCCGCGACCTCGACACCTTCGCGCTTCAGCTCGCGTACCAGCGCAGTGACGAACTCATTGCGCCGACGCACCAGCACCATGAAATGGCCGGCATGCAGCAGCTCGCCGTCGCGGGCGCGGCGTTCGTTTCCGATCAGGCCCTTGGCATGCACTGCGATCAGCCGCGCCAGCCGCTGGTGCGGCGGCGCCGCCAATCCCTTCGGACCCGTGACACCCCCCGTGACACCCGTCGTGTCGATCTCGTCTTCGGAGGCGCTGACCAGCGGCCACAGCTCGACGCGGCCCGGCTCGTCCTTGCGGCTGGGCAGATGGTAGACGTCGCCCGGATCGGCGACGCCGTGCGCCGCGTCGTTCTCGCCGAACACCCAGTCGACCGCGTCGAGCACCGCCGGCGTGGAGCGGAACGAGACATTGAGATCGACCGGCTGGAATTTCTGCTCGGCGCGGCGGATGCGGCCGGCGAACCACTCCCGCATCTCCCTGAGCTTGCGCGGATCGGCGCGCTGGAAGCCGAAGATCGACTGCTTGATGTCGCCCACCGCGAACACGGTGCGGCTGCGCTCGACTGCGCCTTGGCCGACGAAGAATTCCTCGGTCAGGCGCCGGATCACTTCCCACTGGTCGGGATTGGTGTCCTGCGCCTCGTCGACCAGCACATGGTCGATGCCGCCGTCGAGCTTGTAGAGCACCCAGGCCGCGCTCTCCGCGCTCTCCAGCAGGCGGCGCGTGGTGACGATCAGGTCGTCGTAGTCGAGGGCGGCGCGGCGACGCTTGGCATGGGTGTAGCGACCGGCGAGGTCGCGGCCAAGGCGCAGCAGCGCGACCGTGCGCTCGACCAGCGCCGCGCCGTTGATGCGGTCGCGCGCCAGCCCGACTCGCACGGCCTCGCGCTCGAGCACGTCCTCGATGTCCGGCATGGCCTGGATGGCGGCCTTGGTCGCCAGGCGCTTCAGGATCTCACCCTTGTCGGTGAAGAAGGCCTCGGCGTAGCGCGCCAGCAGGCGCGGCCGGTCCTCGCCGGCGGCCAGCCATTCGGCAATCAGGCCGGCCCGCTCGACGTCCTTCTTGCCGCCCCGGCGCAGCGCCGCGACGGCGGTGCGCAGAGCGGCGACATCGAATGCCGTTTCCAGGCAGGCATCGGCCCTGAGCTTGTCTGCCGTGTCGTCGGGCGAGCATCCCATCTCCGCGGCAAGCGCCGTCCGCACGCGCTGCAAGCCGGCCTCGTTGCCGATCCGTGACAAGAGCCAGGCGCGATCGCCCAAAAGCTTGGTCATCAGCTCGGCGTACTCGGTGATCGAGATGCGCCCCGCCACGGAAGCGAGCGCGTCGACCAGCTCCTGCGGCGCTTCGCGCCCCGCCAAGGCTTCCATCTGCTCATCCTGGGCATGGCGCAGCAGCGTCAGCGCCTCGGCTTCGTCCAGCACCTCGAAGCCCGGTGCGACGCCCGCCTCGAGCGGGAAGCGTTTCAGCAGCGCCTGGCAGAAGGCGTGGATGGTCAGGATGTTGATGCCACCCGGCGCGTCGAGCACGCGCGCGAACAGGCGCCGGGCGACGATGCGCTCGGCCGGCTCGGGCTTGCGGTCGATCAGCTTCTCGATGGTTTCGTCGAGCTTGGCATCGTCGGACATCGCCCAGCGGCCGAGCTGAGTGGCCAGCCGGTTGCGCATTTCGGCGGCGGCCGCCTTGGTGAAGGTGAGGCAAAGGATGCGCTCGGGCTTCACGCGGTCGAGCAGCAGGCGCGTCACGCGATCGGTCAGCACCTTGGTCTTGCCGGTGCCGGCATTGGCCTCGACCCAGGCCGACTGGTCGGGAGCGGTGGCGAGGCGCTGGTCCTGTGTCGCCTGCGCCAGGGGATCGAGCAGGCTCATTCCTCGTCGTCCTTGCCCACCGTCGACCATTCGGCGGCGCGTTCGAGATGGGCATAGTCGTTGAAATACGGGATGTAGGCCGGCCAGGGCAGGGCAGTGTAGGGCGTGCCGGGCTGAGCGAAATGCTCGGCCATCTTCTCGACCAGGGCCAGCATGGCCGGCACCAGCTCGTCGGCCGCCTTGATCTCGCTCACCTTGCCGCCGTCGCCGAGCCCATTGGCCTGCCAGTAGGACAGGCGCACGGCCGTGGCCTTGCCTGGCACTTTCTCGAAACCGCCGCGCTCGGCCATCGCCGCTTCGAGCAGCAGCTGCGGGGCGAACAGGGCTTCGAGCTCGTCGTTGGTCGGCACGCGGCCGGTCTTGTAGTCGATGATCTCCCAGGTGCCGCGCTCGACCTCGTCGACGCGGTCGGCGCGCGCCTCGATCGTGAGCGGCCGGTGCCGCGGCCCGACGGTCAGCGCCCCCCTGGTCTCGCTGGCGAGCAGCCTGGCGCCGGCGCGCCGGCGCTCGTTCTCGGTGGCGACGAACCAGCGCGCCAGCCGCTGGAAGCGCGGCCACCAGAAGGCGCGCTCGGCCGGCGCCGTGAGCAGCGCACCGAGATGGCGCTCGCCCAGCGCCTCGAACTCGGCGACCGCGCCGGGCGGCAGCAGGCCCGACGGATGGTCGCGCAGGAACTCGTCGAGCGCATCGTGCAGCGCATTGCCGCGATCGGCGGCGCCCAGCGGGGCTTCCAGGGGATCGAGCGCCGCGAGATCCAGGATGCGCCGCGCGTAGAGGCCGTAGGGATCGCGCCGCCATTGCTCGATGCTGGAGACCGACAGGCGACGAGGCCGCGCGTCGACGGGCGGGCGCGGCTCGGGGCGTCGGCCCGGCCGGTAGCCGTTGGCCGGCCGGTCGATCTCATCGACCCAGGCAAGGTAGCTGCGCTGGCCGCGCTGGATGTATTCGGGCGGCGGCTTATTGCTGCCGGGCTCGTAGCCGAACAGGGCGTCGAGGCGCGCCAGCCAGCGCGACGGCACGGTGGGCGCCCCGCCTTCGCGTTCGGCGCGCGTCAGCAGCACGCGCTCCGCACCCAGCGCTTCGGCGAAGTCGTGCGCCGAGAGGCCGATGCGCCGTTCGGGTTGAGGCAGTCCGAGGGCGGCGCGCATCGGTCGGTTGAGCCAGGGGCCGGTCTCGACCGCGGGCGGCCAGGTACCCTCGTTCAGTCCGCCCAGCACCAGCAGGTCTGCGCGCTGCAGGCGCGCCTCGAGCGGCCCCCAGATGGCAAGCCGCGGATGGCGACCGAAGGCAGGCCGGACGGCCTCCGGCTCGAGCATGGCGGCGAGCAGGCCGGGCCACTCGCCACCCGCGATCGTGTCCTTGCCGGCCCAGGCGGCGCGCAGGCGGGCCAGCGCGTCGGCCAGGGCCTCGCCCGCCTCGCCAGACCACAGCGCCTCGGCCGATGCGACGGCCTCGGCCGCAACGATGGTGCCGTCGATCAGGGCATCCGGCGGTGCGCCGGCCTTCATCAGCGCGGCGAGCGCGGCGGTCGACGCACCCAGCCGGTCGATCAGGTCCAGGACGGTGCGCTGGTCGGCGGCGTTGCCGAATTTGGCGTTCTCGACGCGCGCGCGGATCGCCGCCATGCCCGGCATCGGCTTGAGGCCGCGCAGGCATTTGCGATCGAGCCGCCGCGCCGAGGCCAGCAGCGCTGCGCGATCGCCGCCCAGGGTGACCATCGGATGCTTCAGCAGGGCAAGCAGCGCCACCGGCGCGAAGCCTTCGTCGATTGCCGCGACCAGTATCTGCAGCAGGCCGGCCGGCGGCGTGTCGAGCAGCGGCGTGCCGGCCGAATCGTCGATGTCGATGTTCCAGCGGCGCAGCTCGGCAGTGACGCGGCGGGCGAGGTCGCGGTCGGGCGTGACCAGCGCGGCGGTGCTGCCGTCGTCTTCCAATGTCCGACGCAAGGCGAGGGCGATGGCCAGTGCCTCCTGATGCGGCGTCGCGCAGTCGACACGCGTCACGTGCTCGAGCGACGACGGGTGCGGCTGCGACCATTCCTCGCTGGTCTCGGCCGGCCGCATCAGCTCGGTGATCAGGAGATGCCGCGCCGAGCCGGCGCTGCCCGGCCAGTCGGCGACGCCGGCACGCTCGCGGCCCAGCGCCTTCAGAAGCTCGCGTAGGCCGAACTGCGGATGGGTCTCGTCGAGCGCCGACCAGCTGCGCTCGTCCATGTCGCGGTCGAGGCCGGGCAGCACGACCTTGCCCTGCGGCAGGCCGGCGACGACGGACAGCAGCTCGCGCGTCGCGGGCTGCGAACCGGTCGAACCGGCGGCGATCACCCGGGTCGCCGGCGGGTTCTCGCGCCAGCGCGCCGCCTGGGCGCGGATCGCCTGGGTGCGCCGCTCGATGGCGTCGATTTGGCCCCGGTCGGCCAGCACCCGCGGCCAATGCTCGCCGACGATGCCGAGGAACTTCAGGGTGCGCTGCCAGTGGCTGGCGAAGTTGCCGTCGACCAGCCCTTCCAGCCGCTCGAAGGGCACGCCCTCGATGGCAAGCTCGTCGAGCAGCCGGCCAAGCTCGCGCGCCAAAAGCAGCGCCTGGGCCGACGACTGGGCGATCGGCTGCTCGCGATCGCTGAAGGCCGCGACCAGCCGTGCCAGCAGCGCATCGCGCTCGGCCGGCTCGATGGCGGGCGGCAGGGCAAGCGCGCTGCCGTCGCCCGACGCCACCTCCCATTCGCTTTCATCGACGTCGCCCAGCGGCGCCATGCGCGGCAGGATGGTGGGCTTGCCGCCGGCGGCGCGCAGGAAGGCCTCGCGCAGCGCCCGCACCGAGCGGCGGGTCGGCAGCAGGATCAGCACGTCGGCCAGCGCCAGCGGATCGCCGCCATGCTGGACCAGCACGCCCATCGCCAGCTCATCGGCGAAGCGACGGTCGATGGCGATGGTGAAGACGCTCATCCCGGCACGCGCTCCGCCAGCACGCGCTCCGCCGTGGCCAGCGCCTGGGGCGTGCCGATGTGGAACCAGTCGCCGTCGTGGATCATGCCGTGCAGCCGGCCCTCGGCCTCGGTGCGATGCCAGAGCTGCAGCAGGGAGAAGGGACCATCGGGCGAATCGCGGAACAGACGCGGCTGGCAGATCGAGACGCTGGCGAAAACATAGGGCGAAAGCGGCGCCTGGCCGCGATAGCGCAGCCGGCCGCGCGGCTCGATGAAGTAGTCGCCGCGATCCTTGGGCTCGCGCCCGATCACCTTGTGCAACGGGTGCAACAGAAGCAGGGCATCCATGCGGTCGGCGCCCCATCGCCCTTCCATTCGCCCGAGCGTCGGCTCCTGCGGCCCGTCGCGCCACAGGCTGTCGCCGTTCAGCACGAAGAACGGCCCGCTGCCGAGCAGCGGCAGGGCATTCTTCACGCTGCCGCCGGTGTCCAGCAGGCGGTCCTCGACGATCACCTGTGCGCGGCCTTTCACCTGATCGACGATCTGCTCGGCGAAGACGTGGGCGTTGACCACGATGTTGGTGACGCCATGCGCCTTCAGCCGGGCCAGCGTGTGCTCCAGCATTGGCAGGCCGCCGACGCGGATCATCGGCTTCGGCATCTTGTCGGTCAGCGGGCGCATGCGCTCGCCGCGGCCGGCGGCCAGGATCATCGCGGTATCGATCATGGAGCTCCAATATGCCGCAACTCGGGCGGCAGCAGGCGGTCGACCCAGGCGCACAAGGGCCGCAGCGCCTCGTGCCGCAGCGCACGCTCGAACATGCGCCAGACGCGCGGCAGGTGCGGCAGGTACTCGGGCTTGCCGTCACGCTCCAGCAGGCGGACGAACAAGCCGATGATACGGGCATGGCGCTGGGCGGCCATCAAGGCGAAGCCGGCGGCAAAGTCCTTGGTGTCGAGGCCGGTCTCGCCGAGGTAACGGTCGAGGCAGGCGGCATGCACGGCAGGCGCGACGTCGCGCCGGGCATCCTCGATCAGGGAGACCAGGTCGTAGGAGGGATGGCCCTGCTGGGCGTCCTGGAAGTCGAGCAGGCCGCAGGCTTTTACGCCGGAACGGCCCGGCAGCCACAGCAGGTTGTCCTTGTGATAGTCGCGCAGCAGCAGGGTGTCGGCCATCGGAGGCAGGTTGGCGAGGCAGGCGCGCCAGGCGGCGCGATAGGCCATCGTCTCCTCGTCGGCTGTCGGCCGGCCGCTCGCCGCCGGCAGGTACCATTCCGGCAGCAGCATCGCGGCATCGATCAGCGCCTCGCCGGCATAGGCGCCGAGCCCGGGCAGCAGCGCGCGCGGGCCGGCGCGATGCAAGACGATCAGCACGTCGGTGGCGCGCTGGTAGAGCTCAGCCTCCTCGCCGCCCGCCGCCAGCACGCGCGCGAAGGTGTCGTCGCCCAGGTCCTCCAGCAGCAGGAAGCCGTTGCCTTCGTCGACGGCATGGATCACGGGCGCGCTGAGGCCGAGCCCGGCGAGGTGCCGGCCGATGCGCACGAAGGGCCGCACGTCCTCCTGCGGCGGCGGCGCGTCCATGACCACGGCCGAAGCGCGTGGCCGGCTCAGCCGGAAGTATTTGCGGAACGAGGCGTCGCCCGCCAGCAGGCGCTCGCCGGCATCGCCCCAGCCGGCGCGGCGCACGAAATCTGCGCGCAGCCTGTCCCTTTCAGAAATCGCCAAACCGTGCGTCCCCCTGCAGATCGGCGCGCCTGCCTTCGCCCTCCATGGCAAGCGTCACCGTAAGCCGTTCACGGGGCAGCAGCGTCCCAAGCCGCTCGGCCCATTCGACCAGCGCGATACCGTCGGCGCGCGCCTCTTCCCAGCCCAATTCGAAGACCTGCTCCGGGCTCTCCAGGCGATAGAGATCGAAGTGCCAGAAGGCCCCGCGGCGCGTGTCGTAGACCTCGACCAGCGTGAAGGTGGGGCTGGGCACGATCAGCCCGCGATCGCCTGAGGCGGCCCGCAGGATAGCGCGGGCCAGTGTCGTCTTGCCGACGCCCAGCCCGCCTTGCAGGGCCACGACGTCGCGGGGCCTGAGACGCTCGGCCAGCGCTTCGCCCAGCCGCTCGGTCGCGGCCTCATCGGACAACGCGACGGAGAGCGAGCGAGGTTGAGCTCGGCCGGTCAATTTCCCTTCATGAAAGCTGTGAAGTCAGACCACTGCTCGACGCGAAAGGCACGAATGTCTCTCACGCTCGCCGGAAACCAAGGCAGTGCCTTCAATGCATTCAATGCGGACAGCAGGTTGGCTAGATCCTCGTTGTCGCAAACGTACACGCTGCCTTGGCGCCAGTCGAAACCGTAGCCGGCCAAGGTGTTACCGATGTCATTGTAGGCTTGCGTTACGCCTTTCGGATGACGAGTACGGACTTCCTCGACCGTCAGGTCGAACGCGATCGCAAACATCAATCAACCTGGGGATCGCGAATCGCTTCGAGAAATGGATAGTCCAGCTTCTCGCCTGAAAGCAGGACGGAAATTCTCAGCAGCACATCGCCATCAGGCGTCGCATTGCCGACGCCTGTAATTTCATACATGGGGCCCGTCCGCCCAAAGCGGCGAACGGTGCCGACCAGAGATCGGGCGTCGAGTACACCAGGCTTGCCGACGGTCGCCGTTTCCATTGCAACCTCCTTGAACCGAGGTGCTCAGTCTATCAGCGGCCAGCCCCCAGTGCCATGTGGGCCACGCGTCGATCAGTAACGGTAGAGGTCACCCTTGAACGGGCCGGCCTCGGGCACGCCGATGTACTTGGCCTGATCGGGGCGGAGCTTGGTGAGCTTGGCGCCGACCTTCTCGAGATGCAGCGCCGCGACCTTCTCGTCGAGGAACTTCGGCAGGGTGTAGACCTTCTTCTCGTACTTGCCCGGGTTGGTCCAGATCTCGACCTGGGCCAGCGTCTGGTTGGAGAACGAGGCCGACATCACGAAGCTCGGATGGCCGGTGGCGTTGCCCAGGTTCACCAGGCGGCCTTCCGACAGCACGATGATGCGCTTGCCGTCGGGGAACTCGACCTCGTCGACCTGCGGCTTGACGTTGTGCCACTTGAAGTTCCGCAGGTTGGCGATCTGGATCTCGCTGTCGAAGTGGCCGATGTTGCAGACGATGGCGCGGTGCTTCATCGCCTTCATGTGGTCGAGCGTGAGCACGTCGACGTTGCCGGTCGCCGTCACGAAGATGTCGGCCTTGGGCGCCGCCTCTTCCATCGTCACGACCTCATAGCCTTCCATCGCCGCCTGCAGGGCGCAGATCGGATCGACTTCCGACACCATGACGCGGCAGCCGGCCTGGCGCAGCGAGGCGGCCGAGCCCTTGCCGACGTCGCCGAAGCCCGCGACCATCGCCACCTTGCCCGACATCATGACGTCGGTGCCGCGGCGGATGCCGTCGACCAGCGATTCACGGCAGCCGTAGAGGTTGTCGAACTTCGACTTGGTGACCGAGTCGTTGACGTTGATGGCGGGCCACAGGAGCTTGCCTTCCTTGGCCATAGTGTAGAGCCGGTGCACGCCCGTGGTCGTCTCCTCGGTCACGCCCTTGATCGAGGCGCCGAGCTTGGCGTACCAGCCGGGCTTCGCCTTGTTGGTCTTGGCGATCGCCTTGTAGAGGACCTCTTCCTCCTCGTTGGTCGGCTTGGCGATCAGCGAGGGATCCATCTCGGCGCGGGCGCCGAGATGGACCAGCAGCGTCGCATCGCCGCCGTCGTCGAGGATCATGTTCGGCTCGCCGCCGTCACCCCATTCGAAGATCTTGTGGGTGTAGTCCCAGTACTCCTCGAGGCTCTCGCCCTTGATGGCGAACACGGGCGTGCCCGCCTTGGCGATGGCCGCGGCGGCATGGTCCTGCGTCGAGTAGATGTTGCATGAGGCCCAGCGCACGTCGGCGCCCAGCGCCTTCAGGGTCTCGATCAGCACGCCGGTCTGGATGGTCATGTGCAGCGAGCCGGCGATGCGCGCGCCCTTCAGCGGCTTCTTGGGGCCGTATTCCTTGCGGATCGACATCAGGCCCGGCATCTCGGTCTCGGCCATGTCGAGTTCCTTGCGGCCCCAGTCGGCGAGACCGATATCCTTGACGACGTAATCCTGGGCCATTTGGCGCTCCCGGCATTGAATGAGGTGGCGTGGGTCTTATCAGCCACCCGACCCCGCCTCAACGCGCCATATGCGCATATAAGCAAGAATTTATGCCGATATTCCCGAGGCTTTATGCCCTCATGTCTTCCGGACCGCGCGCGTCCCGCGCGCTCATGAGGCGCGCGGGACGCGCGCGGTCCGGAAGAGCATGATCACTCCTCCCCGAACTTCCCCTCGACCAGGGCCGACAGGGCGGCCATGGCATCCGTGGCCTGGCGGCCCGAGCATAAAAGCTCGATTTCGCTGCCGATGCCGGCGGCCAGCATCATCAGGCCCATGATGGAAAGGCCGGAGACTTCCTGGCCCTTGAAGGAGACCCGCACGACGGCGTCGAACTGGCCGGCGGTGCGCACGAACTTGGCGGCGGCACGCGCATGCAGGCCGCGCTTGTTGCCGATGGGAAGAGTGCGCCTCAGTTCGCCGATGCTCGCGTCCGCGGCCCCTTCGGGCGTAGCATCATCCGTCACGAAGCTTCCTTGGCCAGGATCCGCGAAGCGACGGTGATGTACTTGCGGCCCGCCTCCTGGGCCATGCGCACGGCCTCGGCGATCGGCCGGGTGCGGACCGAGGCGAGCTTGACCAGCATCGGCAGGTTGACGCCGGCCAGCACTTCTATGCGCGCCTGCTCCATGATCGAGATGGCGAGGTTGGACGGCGTGCCGCCGAACATGTCGGTTAGCACGATCACCCCGTCGCCCGTGTCGCAGGCCTTGGCGCTCTCCAAAATCTCGGCGCGCCGCTTCTCCATGTCGTCGTCGGCGCCGATACAGACCGCCGACACACATTGCTGCGGACCTACGACATGTTCCAGGGCGGCGATGAATTCACGCGCCAGATTGCCGTGGGTCACCAGTACGATGCCAATCATTCGTATGCTCTACCCTGCACCGCCAGCCTCCCCGACTGCATCGGCGTCCCGGTGCGAGAGAGTGACCGAGCGCCCCGCGCCGCGCAACCACTCCGCAAGCTCCTCGGCGACCGCCACCGAGCGGTGCCGGCCCCCCGTGCAGCCTATGGCGATGGTCAAATAGCTCTTGCCCTCGGCGTCGAATCGGGGCAGCAGCGGCCCGATCAGGCCCTTCAGCGAACCGATGAACGGCCGGTAGTCGGGGTCGCTCGCCACGAAGCCCGCGACCGCCGGATTGCGGCCGGTCAGCGGTTTCAGCGCCGGCTCGTAGTGGGGGTTTTTCAGGAACCGCACGTCGAACACCAGGTCGGCCTCGCGCGGCAGGCCGCGGCGGTAGGAGAACGACATCACCGCGAGCCGCGTGTTGAGGCTGCGGCCGAGCGCGAAGTGCCCGACCAGCAGCTGCTTGAAGGCGTGCGGCGAAAGCGCCGAGGTGTCGATCACGACGTCGGCCGAATCGCGCACCCAGCCGAGCTGCTTGCGCTCCTCGCCGATGCCGTCCTTCACCGGACGGTCGGGCGCCAGCGGATGCGGCCGGCGCGATTCTGTGTAGCGCCGCAGCAGGGTCTCGCTGTCGCAATCGAGGAACAGCAGGCGCACCGCGATGTCGGCCCGCAGGCGCAGCTCGCGGATGCGGCGCACCAGGTCGTGCGGCTCGAAGCCGTAGGTGCGTGTGTCGACGCCGAAGGCGAGGGGAGCTGCCATCTCGCCGGGGCTGCCGGCGGTCGAGCGCATCAGGTCGCCGAGCAGGGGCAGCGGCACGTTGTCGACGGCGACGTAGCCCATGTCCTCGAGGGCGGCCAGCGCCGTGCCGCGGCCGGCGCCGCTCAGGCCCGTCACCAGGACGAACGGACGTCGCGTGTCGCGCTGGTCGGTAGGGGTCGAAGTTGCCGGGCTGTCGGGCATGGCTGACGCGCGCCGATCATGCGTTGGCTATTTGCGTCAAGGCAAGGCGCAACTTTGCAGAGGCGGACGCTTCGAACGGTGCCAGTGAAACAACCGGCAGATCGATTCCCAGGATTTTTTCGCGTGCGGGCTCGGGCAACCGTTCGATTCGCTGAGGCTGAGCGAGATCGGCCAGCAGCGCGACCGCGGCGCGTCTCACCAATTGATCACGGCCGACTTTCACGATGCCGAGGCCACGCGCTTCGATCAGGCCCGCGATGCGGGCCGGCGCGGTGGCGATCAACTGCTTGCCCTGGCGGTTGAGCTCGGTCTGGTCGTCGGCCACCAGGCGCCAGCCGGTCTCGATCAGGCGCAGCGCAAGATCCGACTTGCCGGCACCCGAGGGGCCGCGCAACAGCACGGCGCGCCATGTTTTGCCTTGGCGCAGGGCTACGCAGGTCGCATGCACGCGGCTCATGCTCTTCCGGACCGCGCGCATCCTGCGCGCTCATGATCATGAGCGAGCTGGAAGCTCGCGGTCCGGAAGACGATGATCACTTGCGACCGTCGGCCGCGGGCACGCGCACGGTGAAGCGGGCGCCCAGCACGCGGCCGTCAGGAGCGCGGCGGTTGGAGGCCGAGATCGAGCCGCCGTAGGTCTCCATGATCTGCCGGCAGATCGACAGCCCGAGCCCCGAATGCTGGCCGAAATGCTCGGTCGGCCGCTCCGAGTAGAAGCGCTCGAAGATCGATTCGAGATTGTCCTGGGGAATGCCCGGGCCCTCGTCGTCGATGGTGACGGTGAACGGCCCGCCGCGCGGCGCCCGGCTGAGCTCGACCACGATTTTGGAGCCGGACGGGCTGAACGACAGCGCATTGTCGATGACGTTGCGGAACACCTGCCCATAGCGGCCGTCATGGCCATGCGCCAGGAAGGGCGGATTGCTGGCCAGCCGGTATTCGACCTCGACGCCGCCTTTCTGCTCGGCCGTGATGGCGTAGTGGATGACCATGTCGCTCAAGAGCGTGTTTAGGTCGACCTGCTTGACCTCGCCGCGCATCAGCTCGGCGTCGAGTCGCGAGGCGTCCGAGATGTCGGTGATCAGCCGGTTCAGGCGATTGATGTCGTCGAACACGATCGCCATCAGCTTGTCGCGCCGCTCCGGCTCGAGATTGGGCCGCGCCGCGACCTCGATCGCCGAGCGCAGCGAGGTCAGCGGGTTTTTCAGCTCGTGGGCCACGTCGGCGGCGAAGCTCTCGATGGTGCCGATGCGCTGCCACAGCGCGTCGGTCATCGAGCGCAGTGCGTCGTTCAAATCGCCGATCTCGTCGCCGCGCTTGCCGAGGTCGGGGATCTCCGGCCGGCTTTCGCGCGCCAGACGCACCTCGTCGGCGGCGCGGGCCAGCCGCACGATCGGCTGGGTGATGGTGCCGGCGAGGTAGAGCGACAGCAGCACGGTGATGCCAAGCGCCGCCGCCGCGATCACCATCATGTCGTAGCGCACCTCGCGCAGCGACGCGGCAATGGCGCGGTTGTCGCGCGTCAGCATCAGCGCGCCCAGCACCTGCTTGTAACGCTGCACCGGCACGGCGGCGCTCAGGATCAGCATGCCGTCAGGCGAGACGCGCACCGCCGAGGCGTTGAAGCCGCGCAAGGCGCTGGCCGCCTCGGGGAAGTCGCGCACCGTGGGGACGGAGCGCTCGACATATTCGGGGAAGCGGTCGACGCGCGAGAGCTGGCGGGCGACCCAGTCGCCGACCCGCTCGCCCCAGTGCGGCTCGACCGCGGGCACGGCCTGCGGCGGCGGCAGCGGCATGACATGGATGCGTCCGGCGTCGCTCAGGATCGACGAATCGCCCAAAAGCTCGCCGGTCTCGCTGAATAGGCGGGCGCGCACGCCGGTCGGCCGGACCAGCCGGGTGAGAAGCTGGCGGGCGGCGTCGGCGTCGAGGCGGTTGACCGTTGTCTCGCCGCCCGCCACGGCGACCTCGCCGATGCCCGCCGCCACCATCTCGCCTTGCACCGCAAGCGAGGCGAGCTCGGCGTCGATCAGCTCTTCTTCGTAGTCGCTGAGATAGACGGCGCCCAAGGTCAGCAGCGCCACCGGGATGATGTTCAGCAGCAGGATGCGGCGGGTGAGTGGCGAATAGCGCCGTGTCGCGCTGCGCCGGCGGCGCAGCAGCGATGGCGTCTCGGCCGAGGCGGCGCGCGGCGGCAGCTCGTCGCGGTGCCCCAGCGCCGCGGCGATCCTTGCCCGCAGACCCTGCAGTCCGAACCGTCGTCCGGGCTCAGGCGTCGCGGTATCGGTATCCGATGCCATAAAGCGTTTCGATCTGCTCGAACTCGCCGTCGACCTCGCGGAACTTGCGACGCACCCGCTTGATGTGGCTGTCGATCGTGCGGTCGTCGACGTAGATCGTCTCGCCGTAGGCCGCATCCATCAGCTGGTCGCGGTTCTTCACGTGACCCGGCCGCTCGGCCAGCGACTTCAGCAGCAGGAACTCGGTGACCGTGAGGTGCACCTCCTTGCCCTTCCAGGTGCACTGGTGGCGGCTGGGGTCGAGGATGAGCTCGCCGCGCACGATGCGCTCGGCCGCGGCCTCGCCCTTGGCGCCGCCGGCGTCGGCGCGGCGCAGCACGGCGCGGATGCGCTCGAGCAGCAGGCGCTGCGAGAACGGCTTGCGGATGAAATCGTCGGCGCCCATGCGCAGGCCCAGCACCTCGTCGATCTCCTCGTCCTTGGAGGTGAGGAAGATCACCGGGAACTGCTGGGTCTTGCGGATGCGGTTCAGGAGCTCCATCCCATCCATGCGCGGCATCTTGATGTCGAAGATGCCGAGGTCGGGCGGGGACTGGTTCAGCCCCTCCAGCGCCGAGGCGCCATCGTTATAGGTCTTGATCTGAAACCCTTCGGCTTCGAGCAGCATCGACACGGAGGTGAGGATATTGCGGTCGTCGTCAACCAGGGCGATGTTTTTGCGCACGGCGTGGCTTCTCCTGTCGGGGCGGACAATGGTAGCACAGTCCGGGTCGTTGCCGCCGCCGCCCCAATCTGCCATCGATGTGAGTGAATTAAGGCGCTTTTGGCTCCCAACCCATAAAATCATGCAATCCGAAGACATGTCCCGCGGCGTCCGCGACCTCGTGCGCGGCCTCGACCGCGCCTCCCTGGCGACGGCCCTGCCCGCCGAGGGCGGCGCTTGGCCCTACGCCTCGCTCGTGCTGGCGGCGGTCGACCATGACCTGTCGCCGATCCTGCTGCTGAGCGATCTCGCCGAACATACCAAGGCCATCACCGCCGACGCCCGCGTATCGCTGCTGTTCGACGGCACCCATGGCCTCGACCAGCCCCTGACCGGGCCGCGGGTGACGCTGGTCGGCCGTGCGGCGCGCACCGACGATGCCCGTCTGGCACGCCGTTTCCTCAGCCGGCATCCCGACGCGGAGATGTACGCCGGCTTCAAGGATTTCCACTTCTATCGGGTTGCCGTCGAGCGCGCCCATCTGGTCGCGGGCTTCGGCAAGATCCGATGGCTTTCGGCCGCCGAGCTGAACGCTGCGCCGTCGAGCGGCCTGGCCGACGCCGAAGACGGCATCGTCAGCCACATGAACGAAGACCATGCCGACGCGGTGCAACTCTATGCCGGCAAGCTGCTGGGGCTCGACGGCAGCGACTGGCGGATGACCGGGATCGACACCGAGGGGATCGATCTGCGGCGGAGCGGACAGGTCGCCCGGCTGGCTTTCGAGGCGCCGCTTGTTGCCGCTTCCGAAGCCCGGAAGGTGTTGGTGGCGTTGGTCGGCAAGGCAAGGGCAGTCTGATTCCGCGGCGCGGCATCTTGTTCGCGGTTGCAAAATCTGATCCACATGATCCTCGACACTAAACTGTCGCAGGCGTGCTGGCCCTCTTGCCACCCCAAATTGGTCCCAGTAGCGCATAGGGCCGACCAGTTAGAGTTGTCCTAGATTTCGCTGATAAGACTTTGAACAGGAGAAACGCCGTGAAACAGGCGGGCTTCGTCGTCCCCAAATTCGGGCTCGAGACGCTGGGGTTGAAGAACCTCGGTAACGTCCATTGGAACCTGTCGGTTCCCGCTCTCTACGAAGAGGCGGTGCGCCGCGGCGAGGGCCAGGTGGCGGACGGCGGCGCGCTGGTGGTGCGCACCGGCGTGCATACCGGCCGCTCGCCCAACGACAAGTTCTTCGTCGAGGATTCCGAGACCAAGGGCCGCATCGACTGGGGCAAGACCAACAAGCCGATCTCGCCCGAGCGCTATCGCGCGCTCTACGGCCGCATGCTGGCCTATGCCCAGCGCCGCGAGCTGTTCGTGCGCGACTGCTGGGCCGGCGCCGATCCCCAGCACCGCATCGGCGTGCGCGTGCTGACCGAGACGGCCTGGCACAACCTCTTTGCCCGCAACATGTTCCTCAGGCCGCGCCGCGAGGAGCTCGAAGGCTTCAAGCCCGAGTTCACCATCCTGAACCTGCCGGGCTTCCAGGCCGATCCCAAGAGCGACGGCACGGCATCGGACTGCGCCATCCTGGTGAACTTCAGCGAGCGCGTCGTGGCGATCTGCGGCACCTGGTACGCCGGCGAGATCAAGAAGTCGGTGTTCACCATCATGAACTACCTCTTGCCCGACAAGAACGTGCTGCCCATGCACGCCTCGGCCAACGTCGGACCCAAGGGCGACGTGGCGATCTTCTTCGGCCTGTCGGGCACGGGAAAGACCACGCTGTCGGCCGATCCCTCGCGCACGCTCTTGGGCGACGACGAGCACGGCTGGGGCGAGCAGAGCCTGTTCAACTTCGAGGGCGGCTGCTACGCCAAGGTGATCAAGCTGTCACGGCAGGCGGAGCCTGAGATCTACGCCACCACCGAGCGCTTCGGCACGGTGCTGGAGAACGTGGTGATGGATCCGGCGACCGGTGCGCTCGACCTCGACGACGGGCGCTACACCGAGAACACGCGGGCCTGCTATCCGCTGGACTACATTCCCAACGCCTCGGAGACAGGGCTGGCGGGCATCCCCGAGAACATCGTCATGCTGACGGCCGATGCCTTCGGCGTGCTGCCGCCGATCTCGCGGCTCAGCCCCGAGCAGGCGATGTACCACTTCCTGTCGGGCTACACCGCGCGCGTGGCCGGCACTGAGAAGGGTGTGACCGAGCCGCAGGCCACGTTTTCGACCTGCTTCGGCGCGCCGTTCATGCCGCGCCATCCCACGGTCTACGCCAAGATGCTGGGCGAGAAGATGGCTCGCCAGCACGTCAAATGCTGGCTGGTCAACACCGGCTGGTCGGGCGGCGGCTTCGGCGTCGGCGAGCGCATGTCGATCCGGCACACCCGGGCCATGGTGCGGGCGGCGCTCGATGGCACGCTGGCCGCGGCAGCGAGCTCGACCGATCCGCACTTCGGCATGCAGGTGCCCAGCGCCTGCCCCGACGTCCCGGGCGAGGTGCTGAACCCCAAGAACACCTGGAAGGACAAGAAGGCCTACGACAGCGCCGCCCGCGACGTCGCCAAGCGCTTCGAGGCCAACTTCCAGCAGTTCGAGAGCCACGTCGACGGCAAGGTGAAGCAGGCGGCGATCCGGGCGGCGGCTTAGCCTTTTCATGGTCTTCTGGACCGCGAGCCTCCGGCTCGCTCATGAGTCTGAGCGAGCCAGAGGCTCGCGGTCCAGAAGACCATGAACAGGACACCGCCTTTTTCGGCGACCGGAACAGCCTATGATGTTCCGGACGTGACCATCGTGACTTCCAACGGCGCCACCGTAAAAAGGCGCCTGCGACTGCCGCTCATCGCAGCCTTGGCGCTTGCGTTCGTCTCCTTGTCGTTGATCTCCGGCATCGCCTACATCGTGGTGCTGGCCGGCGCCACCAACACCGCCGAGAAGCTCATGGTCGACCGCGCCGCCCGGGTCGTCGACTCGCAGATGGCGTCGATCAGGATCAAGCTCGACGCCATCACCGACCATATGCAGATGGTTGCCGCTCTGGCCGGCAGCGGCCGCCTCGACATCAACTCGCCGACCGACATGCGCGAGGCGCTGTGGGTGATGATGACCCAGGTGCCGGCAATCTCGAGCGCCGCCTTCGCCACCTTCGACCTCAAGATGGTGCGCGTCGCCCGCCGCCCCGGCGGCCAGGTGATCCGCGACACGATTTCCCTGACCGACCTGCCGCGCGGCCTGGAGCGCTTTCGCGAGCTGCAGACCTCGCATGCCACCTTCTGGGGCGCGCTGTTCTGGAACGAGGTCGAGAAACAGCCGGTGCTCAACGTGCGTACGCCGATCCGGCGCATCGACGACGCCTTCATCGGCGGCCTGCTGGCCACGGTGGCGCTCGGCGACCTGTCGTTGCTGATCGGCGAGGCGAGCCATGAAAGCAGCGGCCGGTACTTCATCCTGGTCGGGCGCGACCGCGTGCTGGCGCATCGCCGCCTGGTCGATCCGCGCGGCCTCGACCTCAGCGCCGATCGCGAGCTGCCGACCATCAAGGAAGTCGACGATCCCGTGCTGGCGCGCATCTGGTCACCGCCGATCCGCA
>JAKFVH010000040.1 GCA_021732285.1 Reyranella sp.
GCGACGGGCGTTGCCCCCTCACCCGTCCTCTCCCCCTAGCGGGGGAGAGGAGCATGACGCTTGATCTTCACTTCTTCTCAATATTCCACATAACCGGCACCGGCGCCTTGAGCCAGCCGGTCACATTGGCGCGGCGGGCGCCCGGGCCGTACCACTGGCCGAGCCAGCCGAACTGTCCGGTTTCCATGGCGCGCACCTGGATGGAAGCGGCCAGCGCCTTGGCCTTGGCCGGGTCGGTCTCGCGGGCATAGGAGTCGCGCAGCTTCTCCATCTCCGGATCGTTCGGCCAGCCGAACCACGCCTTGTCGCCGTTGGCGGCGAAATAGGCGTTGGAGATCGGGTTGAGCGCATCCGCCGACACCGAGAAGGTGTGGAAGACGTTCCAGCCGCCCTGGTTGGCGGGGTCCTTCTTGGTGCGGCGCGTGACCAGCGTCTGCCAGTCCATCGACTGCATGTCGACCTTGAAGCCGCCCTGCTCGAGCAGCGCCTTGGTGACCGGCGCCATGTTGGTCAGCACCGGCAAGGTCGTCGACTGCATCAGCACGACCGGCGTGCCGTCGTAGCCCGCCTCCTTGAGGAGCGCCTTGGACTTCTCGAAGTCGGGCTTGATCAGCATGCCCAGGGTGTTGTCCGAGGCATTGGGCGTGCCGCAGATGAAGGCGGCCGGGCAGACCTTGTAGTATTCGGGATCGCCGATCGTCGCCTTGAGATAGTCCTCCTGGCGCATCGCATGCAGGGCGGCCAGGCGGACCTTGGGGTTGTCGAACGGCTTCACCAACCAGTTGAAGCGGATGACGAAGACCTGGCCCAGGGGATTCCAGTTCTCCAGCGCCACGTTCTTTTCGGCCTTGAGCACTGGCAACAGATCGTGCGGCGGCTGCTCGACGAGGTCGATCTCGCCGGCGATCAGCGCATTCACCTGCTGCTGGACGTCCGGCATCTCGATGATTTCCACCTGGTCGACCTTGGCGACCTTGCCGCCGGCCAAGCCCGAGGGCGCATCGGCGCGCGGCTTGTACTTGGGGTTCTTCAGGTAGACGTGCTTCTCGCCGGGCTTGGACTGGTCCTTCTGGTAGATGAAGGGGCCCGAGCCAACCTGGCTGTCGATCTGCTTGAAGGCGTCGGTCTCGGCGACCGCCTTGGGCATCATGAAGGGCACGTTGGACGAGGGCTTGCCGAGCGAGTCGAGCACCAGGCCGTACGGCTCCTTCAGGATGATCTGGAAGGTCTTGGCGTCGACCGCCTTGTACTCCTTGATGAAGTCCATGAACTTGATGCCCATGGTGTCGCGCTTGCCCCAGCGCTGGATGGAGGCGATGCAGTCCTCGGACGTGACGGGCTTGCCGTCGTGCCACTCGAGACCGTCGCGCAGGGTGAAGGTCCACACCGTCTTGTCGGGCGACACTTCGTACTTGTCGACCATCTGCGGCTTGATCGCGTTGCTCTCGTCCATCGCGAACAGCGTGTCGTAGATCAGATAGCCGTGGTTGCGCGTGACGTAGGCCGTGGTCCAGATCGGATCGAGGATCGTCAAGTTGCCGTTCTGCACGAAACGCAGAACCTTGCTCTGGGCAAGCGCCGAGCCAGCACTTGCCAGGACGGCACCGGCGGCCAACGCCGCGAGAGTGCGCCGCATCATCTTCATAAAAGCCCCTCCAGTTGTCTCAAATGACGAGGGAGACCGGATTCCCCTTCCGGCCTCCCCCGGTACGCCTTTTTACTTCTTCGAAACGTTCCAGAACACCGTCACCGGCGCCACGACGTTGCCGTCGACGGTGCTGCGAACGGCGAACGGCTGATACCACTGTCCGAGATGAACGTGCGTCGGATACTCGGTCACGCGCACCTGCACAGCCTCTACGATGGCCTTCTGCTTGGCCGGATCGGTCTCCTTGGCGTAGTCGTCGCGCAGCTTCTGGATCTTGTCGTCGCACGGCCAGCCGAACATCGCCTTGTCGCAGCCGGCGTTGAAGAAGCCGGCCATCACCGGATTGAGGATGTCGGCTGCGACCCACGAGGTCAGGAAGGCGCTCCAGCCGCCCTTGTCGAGCGGGTCCTTCTTGGCGCGGCGGCTGACCAGCGTCTGCCAGTCCATCGACTGCATGTCGACTTTGAAGCCGCCCTTCTCCATCAGGTTCTTGGCGACCGGGGCGAGGTTGGTGAGCACGGCAAGGTCGGTCGACTGCATCAGCACGATCGGCGTGCCGTCGTAGCCCGCTTCCTTCAGGAGCGCCTTCGACTTCTCGAAGTTGGAGGCGAGCTTGTCCTCCCAGCCCTTGGTCGATTCGAGCGGCGTGCCGCAGACGAACATCGCCTTGCATTCCTTGTACCACTTGGGATCGCCGATCACGGCGTCAAGGAAGTCCTTCTGGTTGAAGGCGTAGAGCACGGCCTGGCGCACCTTCTCGTTGTCGAACGGCTTGTGCAGCACGTTGAAGCGGAAGGTGTACTGGTTGCCGAGCGGGTTGGCGTTGACCAGCTTGACGTTCTTGTCCTTGACCAGCACCGGCAAGAGATCGTGCGGCGGCGATTCGATCATGTCGATCTCGCCGTTCAGCAGCGCGTTGACGGTGGTCTGGTGATCGCCCAGCACCTTCCATTCGACGCGGTCGAGCTTGACCACCTTGCCGCCGGACATGCCCGAGGCGGGCTCGCTGCGCGGCTTGTACTTCGGGTTCTTGACGTAGACCGTCTTCTCGCCCGGCTTCCACTCATCGCGCTTGAAGATGAACGGGCCGGAGCCGATCACGTCCTCGGCCTTGATCTGCGTGTTGGGATCGGTCGCCGCGACGCGCTCGGGCATCATGAAGGGCACGTTCGACGAGGGCTTGCCGAGCGACTGCAGCACCAGGCCGTACGGCTCCTTCAGCACCAGCGTGAAGGTCTTGTCGTTCACCGCTTTCATGTCGCCGACGCGGGCCATCAGCGATTGGCCCATCGAATCCTTGGCGCCCCAACGCTTGATCGAGGCGATGCAGTCAGCCGCCGTGACCGGCTTGCCGTCATGCCATTCGAGGCCGTCGCGCAGGGTGAAAGTGTAGGTGAGGTTGTCGGCCGAGACGTCGAACTTGTCGACCATCTGCGGCTTCACTTCGAGCTTCTCGTCCATCGCAAAGAGCGTGTCCCAGACGAGGTAGCCGTGATTTCGGACGATGTAGGCGGTGGTCCAGATCGGATCGAGGATCTTCAGATCCGAATGCATGACCACGTTGAGGGTCTGCGCGCTGGCCGGCGCTGCTCCCAGCAGCCCCGCAACGCTTGCGACGGCCGCGAATGTCGCGACCGACTTCCTGAAATCGAGCATCAGCAACCGTCTCCCTATTGTGCGGTCTTCTCTGCAAGAATCGAGCCGCTGACTAGGACAGTAGCAGTCCCGGACCCCCCTCTGACAAGACGATTCAGCTTCAGCGAACCTTACGGCCAGCTCTCTGGGCGGGTTCGCTATCGGGGCCGGTTGATCGCCTTTTCCAGCAGTTCGAGCACGCCTTCGGAGGCTGCCGTTGCGACAATGTCGCCGAATCCGGCCCAGGTTCCCTTGGTCGCGGCGAGGGGCACGGGATTGGACTGTTCGAGGTCGCCGACATTGCGGCCGGCCGGGTCCTTGACCAGCCACTTGATGACCAACTGGCCGCGCTTGTCGTCGATCTCCGTCAGGTTGACGTTGCCGATCACGGTGAACACGTCGGCGCCCGCGGCGTCGACGATGACGATCTTGCTGGAGCCGAGCGCGCGGCGCATGCCGGAGTAGAGCTGGCGGTTGCCGTCGGATGGCGCACCGGTCACCGGCGCCACCATCACTTTGACGTGTGCTTCCTGCGGCTGTCCCGGATTGGTCGACGAAGGCGGCGGCGCGCCGGAGGAGGCGGCCGCCATTGCCGTCGCCGTCACCGGATCGACCGGCGTCTCCATCGGCACGCTCATGCCGGCGGCGACCTGGCCCGGCGAGCGCGCCATGAAGGTCGGCGGCTTGCCGATCAGGGTGGCGACGCGCGGTGCGGCCTGCTGGGCGATGCGCGAGACCAGCCGCTCGCTCGCCTCGCCGTAGTCCTCGGGCCGCGCCTTGGTGCGGCTGGTCTGTGGCTCCTGGGTCTTGGGCGCGCCCTCGATGCTCCAGTCGATTTGGATCTCGATGCCGGTCTCGCCTGAATCGCGCGTGCTCATGGTGCCGTTCACCTGGATCGGCGCCTCGGCCGGCTGCACGGTGGCGATGATGCCGTAGGCCTGCAGCTCCATGGCGAGCGCGGCGGCGACGCGCTGGCCCATCTCCGGCGGCATGTTGCGCGGCGCGCCGATGGCGAGCTCGATCTTGTCGCGCCGCAGCGGGTGCACGCGTGCGTTGGAGTCATCGTGCTCGAAAGGCCTCGGCGGCGGCGCGCAGGCCGACAGCACGACGAGGCCGAGCATCAACGCAAACAGGCGCCTCATAGCAGGGCACATGTCGCGATCACGCCCAGCAGGCAGCAGAACATCAGGATGATCAGGTAGGGCACGTCATCCCCGAAGGGCCACGGCCGACAGGCCGCGGCCATAGTCGCGCACGCCATTGAGCGTGTTGCGGCGATAGCTGAAGAAATCGTCGGTTGCGGCCAGCGTGTCGTGACCGGTGGCGCTCGCCGTCACACCGGCCAGGCTCAGGCGCTGCAGCAGGTAGCCCGCGAGATCGAACATGAAATGGCCGGCGCGCTTGGCCGGACGGAAGAACGCGTCGTTGGCCTTGCCCTGCGCAAGGAACGGCGCGGGGAACTCCGGGCCGACTTCGTAGGACGCCGCACCGATGCAGGGGCCGATCGCCGCGCGCACGCGCTCGCGACGCGCGCCGAGCTTTTCCATGGCGGCGATGGTGGTGTCGACGACCCCGCCCAGCGCACCTTTCCAGCCGGCGTGGGCGGCGCCGATCACCTGGGCCTCGGCGTCGGCGAAAAGCACCGGTGCGCAGTCGGCGGCCAGCACGCCCAGTGCGACGCCCGGCCGGTCGGTCACCAGCGCGTCGCCCTTGGGCGCGCCGGGCGAGGTCCAGCGCTGGGCGGCGACGGTCAGGACGTCAGTCGAATGGATCTGGTGGACGGTCAGAAGCTCGGTCTCACCGAGGGAGAACGCGGCGGCGGCGCGGCGGCGGTTCTCGCGCACATTGTCGGGCTGATCGCCCGAGCCATAGCCGCAGTTGAGCGAGGAGTAGAGGCCTTCGCTCACGCCGCCCTGGCGCGTGAAGAAGCGATGCTGCATGCCGTCGAGGTCGGCAAGGGTGCGCGCTTGGATCATGTCTTAGTCCGAGGGGGTATCCGAAAAACCGGCCGGCGCGGCGCTTCTGTCGTCGCCCACGGCCAAAACGCGAAAGAGGGTGCCCATTTGGTCGGGCGCGATCAAGCGACCCGACGCCGCATCGATCACCGCCCGCTGGGCCTCGCTGGCGCGGGCTTTCAGGCTCTTGGCGCGCTCGGCGATGCCCAGCCGCCGCAGAAAGTCGCCCTGGCCGACCGGGCCGAAGGTCGGCCGGCCGGTGGCGCGCGCCAGAGCGGCGAAATCGACATGGGCGCTGAGGTCGGTCTCGCCCGGCCGGTCGAGGATGCCCGCGCCACGATGGCCGCGAACCGCCTGCAACGAGGCGCCGAACGCGCCGTCATGGCCGTAGTCGACGATCAGCGCCCAGCCGCCGTGGCGATCCAAACGCTCGCCGATCGCGGCGGCGAGCGCCAGCCCGGCTTCGCAGATCTCGGCTTGGGCGCCCACGGCTGCTTCGGGCAATGCCGAGGCGTAGGGCGTTACGCCGGGCGCCAGCGCCAGGCGCAGGCTGCCGTCGTCGGCCAGGCCGACCATGCGCTCGCTCCAGCCGCGCGCGGTCTTCTCGAACTGGCGCACCGGCAGGGCGTCGAAGAATTCGTTGGCGACCAACAGCAGAGGTCCCTCGGGCACGTCATCGAAGCGCGCGTGCCACGCGGGCTTATAGGCTGCGAGCGCCTGGCCCTGCAGCGCCCGCAGCGGCTCGTTGATCTCGACGAGATGGAGATCGAGGGCGGCATGGAAGCCCGGCACGCCGCGCGTGGCGCGCAGGGCATCGGCCATCAGGGTGCCGCGTCCAGGTCCCAGCTCGACCAGCCGCACGCCAGCCGGACGTCCCATCGCCAGCCAGCGCTCGGCCAGCCAGGCGCCCAAAAGCTCGCCGAATATCTGGGAGATTTCGGGCGCGGTCGTGAAATCGCCGACAGCGCCGACGGGCAGCGCCTTGCGGTAGTAGCCCAGCCGCGGATGGCCCAGCGCCTCGGCCATGAAGTCGGCGAGCGAGATCGGGCCGGTGAGCGCGATGCGTCGGGCGATCAGCCGGCCGAGCTCGCCCAGGGCCCTTGGGGTCACGACACGGCAGGGCGTGCGTAGGCGCGGGTGATCAGCCAGGCGCCGATGAACAGCAATGGCACCGACAGCAGCATGCCCATGGTGATTGGCCCCCACAGATAACCGAGATGCGCATCGGGCTCGCGGAACAGCTCGCCCGCGATGCGCGCGACGCCGTAACCCGCGAAGAACACGCCGGTCAGCAGGCCCGGACGATGACGGCCGTCCGTCAGGCGCCACACCAGCATCATCACGGCGAACAGGGCGATGCCCTCGAAGAACGCCTGGTAGAGCTGGCTGGGATGGCGCGGTAGCGGGCCGCCGCGCGGGAACACCATGGCCCAGGCGACGTCGGTCGTACGGCCCCACAGCTCGCCGTTGATGAAGTTCGCCAGCCGGCCGAAGAACAGGCCGATCGGCGACACGATGGCTAAAAGGTCGCCCAGCAGGAAGGGGTCGGTCTTGTTGCGCAGCGAGAAGACGATGGTGGCGACGATGACGCCTAAAAAGCCGCCGTGGAACGACATGCCGCCTTCCCACAAGGTCAGGATGGCGAGCGGGTTCGCGAGGTAGAAGCCCGGCTTGTAGAACAGCACGTAGCCCAGCCGGCCGCCCAGGATGACGCCCAGTGCGGCCCACAGCAGGAAGTCGTCGATCTTGGCCGGCGTCATCACCTTGGGCGACTGCTCGCACAGGCGGCGGATGACCTGCCAGCCGATGACCAGGCCCGCGATATAGGCCAGGGCATACCAGCGGATGGCGAGCGGCCCGAGCTGGACCAGCACCGGGTCGATCTCGGGATAGGGAATGACGAGGGGATTCATGGGGCGAGGGTTATAGCACCCCAGAATCGTCGCGGCGCCGGTCTGGGGGACCGGCGCCGCTGAGGACAATCCAACTACAGAGACTTGTTATTCGTCTTTGTTACTACCGAGAGGGGGCGTCGGAAGGTCCTTTTCCGCTCAGGCTTCGCCGACCGTCTCGAGGATCGAGGCGGTCAGCGCGTCGAGGGGCGTCTTGCCAGCCCACACGACGTACTGAAAGGCAGGATAGAAGCGCTCGCTCTCGCTGATCGCCACTTCGACCAGGTCGTTGAGCTGTTCGGGCATCAGGCCCGTCGTGCCGCGCAGGGGGATGGCGTGGCGGAACATCGGCAGGCCCTCGTCGGTCCACAGATCGAAGTGGCCGAGCCACATCTTCTCGTTGATCAGCGCCAGCAGCACATGGATGTCATTGTGGCGCTCGGTCGGGATGCGGACGTCATAGGCGCAGGTGAAGTGCAGCGCCTCGACATCCTCGCGCCAGCTGAAGAACATGCGGTAGTCGCACCAGCGGCCCGCCACTTCGACGGCGATCTCACGGTCCGATGTACGGTCGAAAGGCCAATCGTTGGCGGAGACGACCTTCTCGATCATCTCGAGCGGGTTGAGATCGACTTTTCGTCTGCTCCGCTCATGTCGCGATAACGCCATCGAGACCCACTCCCCAACCATTTCCGCCCTGCGGCTCCGGATGAGCCATTCTTGAGGCGGTTGGCCGACATATCGTGGTGGGTACCCAACAACCCACAAGCGGTAGACTGCCATAACGGTGAGTCCCACCGCAATAAGAAATCAGGCGGAAATCGGGGAAAGAGTCAGGGATTCCATTGTTTTAATCCCCAGAGCTAAGATTCGAATCGCAAAATTCCGCTTGTCGAATCGCGCCGGTTTGCCCGTATTTTAGGCACATCGGGCATCGACCCCGTCTAATCGCCCATTTTCCGAGGGTCTGAAGCCCTTGGCATATGGCTTGCGTTCGAAGCCTCCAATACGCGCCGACGGCGCCAACAAGGAGGAGGCTTTTAACCATGTTCAAGGACCCGTTCGATCCCAAGACACTGCTGAAGCCACGCTGTAGCTGCGGCGGCGACCATGCGCCGGCCGACCATGCCCGCCTGTCGGCCGTGCCGGCGAGCGACGAGCAGCGTTTCAGCCGGGTGGTCGATGCCGCGGTCCTGCGCGCAGTCTTCCCGGTCGATGCCCAGCGCCGGCAGTTCCTCAAGACGGTCGGGGCGACGACGGCGATGGCCGCCATCTCCTCGGTCTTCCCGCTGGCCACCGCGCGCGAGGCCTTCGCCCAGGGCGGCGCGCCGGAGAAGAAGGACCTCAAGGTCGGCTTCATCCCCATCACCTGCGCCACGCCGATCATCATGGCCCATCCCATGGGCTTCTATTCCAAGCAGGGCCTGAACGTCGAAGTGGTCAAGACGGCGGGCTGGGCGGTGATCCGCGACAAGTCGCTGGCCAAGGAATACGACGCCGCCCACATGCTGACGCCGATGCCGCTCGCGATCTCGCTGGGCATCGGCTCGAACCCGGTGCCGTGGACGATGCCGGCGGTCGAGAACATCAACGGCCAGGCCATCACCTTGGCCATCAAGCACAAGGACAAGCGCAACCCGAAGGACTGGAAGGGCTTCCGCTTCGCCGTGCCGTTCGACTACTCGATGCACAACTACCTGCTGCGCTACTACGTGGCCGAGCATGGGCTCGATCCCGACAAGGACATCTCGATCCGCTCGGTGCCGCCGGCCGAGATGGTGGCCAACCTGCGGGCCGACAACATCGACGGCTATCTCGGCCCCGATCCGTTCAACCAGCGCGCCGTGTTCGACGGCGTGGGCTTCATCCATGTCCTGACCAAGGAGCTGTGGGACGGCCATCCGTGCTGCGCCTTCACCGTCAGCAAGGAGTTCGCCACCCAGAACCCCAACGCCTACCGGGCGCTCTTGAAGGCGATCATCGAGGCGACGGCCTATGCGTCGAAGCAGGAGAACCGCAAGGAGATCGCCAGGGCGATCGCGCCCACCAACTACCTGAACCAGCCCGAGACGGTGTTGGAGCAGATCCTGACCGGCACCTACGCCGATGGCCTGGGCGCGGTGAAGAAGGATCCCAACCGCATCGACTTCGACCCGTTCCCCTGGAACCAGTTCGCCATCTGGATCATGACCCAGATGAAGCGCTGGGGTCAGCTCAAGGGCGACGTCGACTACGCCAAGGTGGCGGCCGACGTCTATCTCGCCACCGACACCGCCAACATGATGAAGGAGATGGGGCTCACGCCGCCCGATCCTTCGAAGAAGACCATCGTGATCATGGGCAAGGCGTTCGATCCCGCAAAGCCCAACGAGTACGTCGAAAGCTTCGCCATCAAGCGGAGCTGACCCGTGACGACGCTCAAGAAGTCGCTCGGCCTGCGGGCCGCGCTGCTGTCGCTGCTGATCTTCGCGGCGATCGTTGGACTGTGGCAGATCGCGGCCCAGCCGCCGGCCGCCAGCGGCCCGGCGGTCGATCCCGAGTACGCCAAGCTGGTCGGCGCCGCGGCGGCGACCGGAGCGAAGTCGGCGATGCCGACGCCTGCCGACATCGGCGTCACCATCTGGAAGCACCTGATGGATCCCTTTTATGTGAAGGGCACCAACGACAAGGGCATCGGCATCCAGCTCGCCTACTCACTGGGCCGTGTGCTTCTGGGCTTCGGGCTGGCGGCTCTGTTCGCGGTGCCGCTGGGCTTCCTGATCGGCATGTCGCCCCTGGTCTATCGCGCGCTCGATCCCTTCATCCAGATCCTGAAGCCGGTGTCGCCGCTCGCCTGGATGCCGCTGGCGCTCTACACCATCAAGGACAGCGCCATCTCCTCGATCTTCGTGATCTTCATCTGCTCGGTCTGGCCGATGCTCATAAACACCGCGTTCGGCGTGGCGAGCGTGCGGCGCGAATGGCTGAACGTGGCGCGCACGCTCGAGGTCGGGCCGTTCCGCACCGCCTTCAAGGTCATCCTGCCGGCGGCCGCCCCCACCATCATGACCGGCATGAGGATCTCGATCGGCATCGCTTGGCTGGTGATCGTGGCGGCCGAGATGCTCGTGGGCGGCACCGGCATCGGCTACTTCGTGTGGAACGAGTGGAACAACCTCTCGATCGCCAACATCGTCACCGCGATCCTGCTGATCGGCGTGGTCGGGCTGCTGCTCGACCAGGGCCTGGCGCGCCTCACCAAGCTCGTGACCTATCCGGAATAGCCCCCAATGGATCGTCCACTTCAACGCCCCCTCATCAGCGTCGAAGGCCTGGCGCGCCGCTTCGGCGACAGCAACCAGCCCGCGGTGTTCGAGAACATCTGGTTCGGCATCGATCGCGGCGAGTTCGTCTGCCTGATCGGCCATTCCGGCTGCGGCAAGACCACCATCCTGAACGTGTTGGCCGGGCTCGACCAGCCGAGCGACGGCGCCGTCATCGTCGACAACCGCGAGATCGACGGCCCCAGCCTCGACCGTGCCGTGATCTTCCAGGGCCACGCCCTGCTGCCCTGGCTCTCGGTCATGGGCAACATCGCCTTTGCCGTCTCCTCGCGCTGGCCATCGTGGGACCGTGCCAAGGTGCAGGATCATGCCCGCAAGTTCATCGAGCTGGTCGGACTGAAGGGCGCCGAGGCCAAGAAGCCCTCGCAGCTCTCCGGCGGCATGAAGCAGCGGGTGGGCATCGCCCGCGCGCTCTCCATCCAGCCCAAGATGCTTTTGATGGACGAACCGTTCAGCGCCCTCGATGCGCTCACCCGCGGCATGCTGCAGGACGAGGTGCTGCGCATCTGCGCCGACACCAACCAGACCGTGTTCATGATCACCCACGACGTCGACGAGGCGATCCTGCTCGCCGACAAGATCGTGCTGATGACCAACGGCCCGGGCGCCAAGATCGCCGAGATCGTGGTCAACACCATGCCGCGCAACGAGCGGCATCGGAACGACCTGCATCGTCATCCGCAGTACTACGCCATCCGCAACCACCTGGTGGAGTTCCTGGTCAATCGCTCCAAGGCGTTCGACCAGGAGATCGCGGACGGCAGCTACGACCCGCGCCGGCTGAAGCTGGTGAAGCCGGGCCTGGCGGCGGTCAACCCGCCGGCCGAAGTCGTGCCGCTTCGGCACACCCTTTGAAGAAGCAAGACGGAGATACGCAATGAAACGGGCAGACGTCACGGAGAAGATCCTCACGGCCAAGCGGCTGAAAGAGCTGAGCTGGGAGGAGATCGCCAAGAAGATCGGCGGCGCTTCCAAGATTATCGTCACCGCGGCCTGCATGGGCCAGATGAAGATGACCAAGGAGCAGGCGACCAAGGCCGCCAAGCTGTTCGGCCTCGGCAAGGAAGAGACCTTGCTGCTTCAGGAGGTGCCGTATCGCGGCTCGCTGCCCCAGGTGCCGCCGACCGATCCGCTGATCTATCGCTTCTACGAGCTGGTGCAGGTCTACGGCACGACCTGGAAGGAGCTGATCCAGGAGGAGTTCGGCGACGGCATCATGTCGGCCATCGACTTCGACATGACCATGGAGCGCCAGCCCGACCAGAAGGGCGACCGCGTGAAGATCGCCATGTCGGGCAAGTTCCTGGGTTACAAGACGTACTGATCGGCCTGTTCAACGGCCGGCGATCAGGCCTCGCGCAGCTCGAGGCGACGTTCGACTTTTTCAAGCCGCGAGCTGAGATTGTCGATTCGCACCGACTGCGCGGCCATGTCGCTGTGAATGTGGGCGACCAAGGTCTCCAAAGAGCCCATGCGCGTCGTCAGCTCGCCGACACGATCAATCAAGCGATCGATCTTATCGTCCAACCGATTGAGGCGGCTAAGGACGAGGTTGATGGGTTCGTCGGTCATAGTCGCTAACGTATGGACGACCTCCCTGAGCGTCAAACTCGGCTGAAAAAGATATTGCTCTGTCGCGAACTTGCGCATGGCCCTGCGGATCACGCGTGAGCAGACGCTGCTCTTGCGGGAGGTGGCCTGCCGCAGGTGCCGCCCACGATCTGATGGTCCATTGCTGCTATGCGCTGGCCATGGCTTGCCCCTTGTCGGTATCAGGTGGTTTATGCCAAATTGTCAACAATCGACGATCAGCGAGGTTTAAGGGCGAGTTGGCTTTTTCAGATCTTTCCAGGCCCGAACTCGGCCTCGGGCCGGTCCCCAAGGCGACGCTGCGCGCGCATATCGCCGAACGCCTGCGTGCGGCGATCCTGGCCGGCGACATCGCTCCGGGCGCGCCGTTGACCGAGACGGCGCTGTCGACGCGCTTCAACGTCAGCCGTGGGCCGCTGCGTGAGGCGATGCGCCAGCTCATCGAGGAGGGGCTGCTGGTGACGGTGCCGTACACCGGCACCCACGTCGCCGCGCTGTCGGTCGAGGACGTGCGCGAGATATATTCGCTGCGCACGGCGCTGGAAATCTTCGCCTTCGAGCAGGTGTGGGAGCATCGCGA
Source organism: Reyranella sp. (assembly GCA_021732285.1). Lineage (GTDB taxonomy): Bacteria > Pseudomonadota > Alphaproteobacteria > Reyranellales > Reyranellaceae > Reyranella. The sequence goes on from JAKFVH010000040.1 coordinate 12,624, forward strand.
CGACCGCTTCCGCCTAGAACTCCATCGGCGCAACGAGGCGCTGCTGGCCAGCATCGATGCCGGCGACGATCGCACCAGCATCGGGGCGGAGCTCGCCCTGCATGGCCTGGTCTTCGAGGCGAGCGGCCACAAGCTGCTGCAGCGCGCCTGGCACGGGCTGCGCGGCCGCCTGCAACTCTATTGGGCGGCCCATCATCGCGCGCATGGCATGCGCGGTCCGCGCCGCGACAGCCACGACAGCTACATCAAGGCGGCTCTCGGCAGCGACCTCGACGCGCTGCGCCTGGAGATCGCCGACCACATGCGTCGCGGCGCCGTGGTCACCGAGAAGTTCGTTTCGGGGGAATCGAGGAAGGGAGACAAGACATGACGATCAATCGCCGCAAGGTCCTGGCCGGGACGATCGCAGCAGCGGCCTTGCCGCTGCTGCCCGCACACGCCGGCACCATCGAGGAGACCAAGAAGCGCGGCACCTTCCGCGTCGGCGTCACCCAGGCGCCGCCGTGGTTCTCCAAGGACCCCAAGACCGGCCAGTGGTCGTCGGGGCTCGGCATCTCCATGGGCAAGGCGATGGCCGATGCGCTGGGCGCCAAGCTCGAGACCGTCGAGGTGAGCTGGGGCAACGCCATCGCGGCCCTCCAGTCGGACAAGATCGACATCATGTTCATGCTCGACGCCACGCCCGAGCGTAAGCAGGCCGTCGACTTCCCGGAATCGCCGCTGCTCTACTATTCGCTGGCCGTGCTCGCGCGCGACGACCTGGCCGTGAAGACCTGGGAAGACCTCAACAAGCCCAGCGTGCGCATCGCCGTGCCGCAGGCCTCGTCGATGGACCGGTTCGTGAGCGAGCACGCCGCCAAGGCCGACCTGCAGCGCTTCCCCGACAATGCCGCGGCCATCGCGGCTTTCCAGTCGGGCCGCGTCGATGCGGTGTGCCTGTTCCATCCGCCGCTGCTCGCCGCGCGCCAACGGCTCGGCAAGGGCAAGATCGTGGTGCCGACGCCGGCACAGTCGCAGGCTTCCAGTGCCGCCATCCGCAAGAACGATACGGAGTTCGTGGCCTGGGTCGATAAGCAGCTCGCCGGCTTCTACAAGAGCGGCCAGACCCAGAAATGGTACGAGGCCGCGCTCAGCGACTTCGGCCTCGATCCCGCGCTCGCCCCGCCGGTCATGAAGGAAATGATCAAGTAGGCTCGCGTGGCCTATCAGTGGGACTTCACGCCGGTCTTCGCCAACGCCGATCTCTTGGCGCAAGGACTTGTGAACACGCTCAAGGTCACGGGCGCCTCGCTCGCCTGTGGCCTGGTGCTTGGGCTGGGGTTCGCGCTGATGCGGCTGTCGCGGCAGCGCCTGGTCTCCTGGCCGGCCGGCTTCGTCATAGAAGTGTTCCGCACCACGCCACCGCTGGTCCAGCTCTTCTGGTTCTTCTTCGCCCTGCCGCTGATCGCGGGCATCGAGATGACGCCGTTGCTGGCGGCGGTCGTCACCTTCTCGATCCAGTCGGCCGCCTTCTTTGCCGAGGTGTTCCGCGCCGGCATCGTCTCGGTCGAGCGTGGCCAGTGGGACGGTGCCCGCGCCATCGGCATGACGCACGGCCAGGCGCTGCGCCGCATCGTGCTGCCTCAGGCGGTCAAGCGCATGATCCCGGCCTTCATGGAGCGCGCCATCGAGCTCATGAAGACGACCACCTTGGTGGCGACCATCGCCTACACCGACCTGCTGTTCGCCGCCAACGAGATCGCGCAGAAGACTTTCAGGCCGCTCGAAACCTTCACGGTCGCGGCGCTGATCTACTTCGTCGTCATCACCGCCTTCAGCCTGCTCGCGCGCCAGCTCGAACGCCACCTGGCGGTGAGCGGCGAATCGACGGTGCACTGACATGCATCAGTGGGATTTTGCTTCGGTCCTGGACAACACCGATGCCCTGGCCGTCGGCGCACTGGGCACGCTGCGCATCTTCGCCATCTGCCTGGTCGCCGGCCTGAGCTTCGGTTTGGTGGTCGGCCTCGGCCGCTATTCGCAGCGGCGCGTCTTCTATTGGCCGGCGACGGCCTTCGTCGAATTCTTCCGCAACACGCCGGTGCTGGTGCAGATCATCTGGTTCTACTTCGCCTTGCCGATCCTGATGCCGTTCTCGATCAGCCCGCTGGCGGCGGCCTCGCTCGGCATCTCGCTCAACTCGGCGGCCTTCTCGGCCGAGATCTATCGCGGCGGCATCCAGTCGATCGACCGCGGCCAGTGGGACGGCGCACGGGCGCTCGGCATGAGCTTCCTGCAGGCCATGCGGCGCATCATCCTGCCGCAGGCCCTGAAGCGCATGACGCCGGCGCTGACCAACCGGGCCATAGAGATCTTCAAGATGTCGACGCTCGCCTCGGCCGTGGCCTACGTCGAGCTGCTGCAGCAGGCCAAGCTGATCGCCTCGCTGAACTTCAATCCGATCGAGGCATACACCGCCGTGGCGGTCATCTTCTTCGTCTTCCTCTGGCCGCTGGTGCAGCTCACCTACGTGCTCGAGCGGCGGCTGGCGAGGGACGAATGACCATCCTCAAGGTCAGCGGCCTTTCAAAAAGCTTCGGCGGCAACGACGTCATCCGGGGCATCGATCTCGATGTCGCCAAGGGCGAGCGCATCGCCGTGCTGGGCGCCTCGGGCTCGGGCAAGTCGACCCTGCTGCGCTGTCTCAACTTCATGGAAATGCCCGACGCCGGCACCATCACCCTCGACGGCAAGGTCGTGGGCCGCCGCGAGGCCGAGCTCACGCTGGTGCGCCAGCGCATCGGCATGGTGTTCCAGCAGTTCAACCTCTTCCCGCACATGACGGCGCTCGGCAACGTCATGGAGGGCCTGCGCACGGTGCGCCGCATGAACAAGGCCGACGCCCAGGCGCGCGCCGAGCGGGAGCTGGCGCGGGTCGGCCTGGCCGACAAGGCGGCACACTATCCCGCGCATCTTTCGGGCGGCCAGAAGCAGCGCGTCGCCATCGCGCGGGCGCTCGCCATGGATCCCGAGCTGCTGCTGTTCGACGAGCCGACCTCGGCGCTCGATCCCGAGCTGGTCGGCGAGGTGCTGGGCGTCATCCGGTCGCTGGCTGAGGAGGGGCGCACCATGCTGCTGGTCACCCACGAGCTTGGCTTCGCCTATCACGTGGCCACGCGCGTGATCTTCCTGGCCGACGGCACGATCCACGAGCAGGGCACGCCCGACGAAGTGCTGAAGCATCCGAAGAAGGAACGCACGCAGGCCTTCCTGGCCCGCCACAAGGAATTCAGTCTCTAGAGGGAACAGATGACGACGGAGCAGGCGAGCGCGCAGGCCTACATGGCCGATGCACGCAACGACAAGGTGCTGGTCTACGTGAACGGCGCGTTCGTGCCGCGCAACGAGGCGCGCGTCTCGGTGTTCGACTCGGGCTTCGTGCTGGGCGACGGCGTGTGGGAAGGGCTGCGCCTGGTGAAGGGCAGGCTGATCAGCCTCGAGGCCCATCTCGACCGGCTGTTCGAGGGCGCGCGCTCGATCCAGCTCGACATCGGGCTCACGCGCGAGGGCGTGGTCAAGGCGGTGCAGGACACGCTTGACCGCAACGGCATGACCGATGGCGCGCATGTCCGCCTCATGGTGACCCGCGGCGTCAAGAAGACGCCCAACCAGGACCCGCGGTTCGTGATCGGCCCCGCCACCATCGTGATCGTGGCCGAGTACAAGACGCCGCTGCCTGAGGCGAAGGAGAAAGGCTATGCGCTCTTCACCTCGACCTTCCGCACCACCGGACCCGACCAGTTCGACCTGCGCCTGAACTCGCACTCGCGGCTCAACCTCATCCAGGCCCTCATCCAGGCGATCAACGCCGGCGCCGACGAAGCTTTGATGCTCGATCCGCGCGGCTTCGTCGCCTCCTGCAACTCGACCAACTTCTTCATCGTGCGCGGGCGCGAGCTCTGGACCTCGACCGGCCTCTACAGCTTCAAGGGCATCACCCAGGCCAACGTGATCGACGCCTGGCGCAAGGCGGGAAACGTCGCGCGCGAGTGCGACTTCACCCTGGCCCAGGTCTACTCGGCGGACGAGGCGTTCGTGACCGGCACTCTCGGCGGCGTCACGGCGGTGACCAAGATTGACGGACGTCCCATTGCCGACGGGTACCCCGGCAAAGTCACGAAGGAAGCCAGCGACCTCTACCTGCGATCAGTGGGCGCTCTGTAGTTCAAAGCCGCGTTGTTTTCGGCAAAAGTCGTGTAACGCCACCTCTCCTCTGTACGTCCAGTGTATCGAGCACGGTAGATGGATGGGAGGACACATGGATGGCCAGGACTTGTGCAGCCGCGCGATCGCCTACCTGGTGACGCGCGGTTCAAACGAACTCCCGGCGGTCACGTTGCCGCTACGGGATGCGCCGGTTCTTACCGACCTCGGCAATGGCTTGCTGGTCGGATATGTCGTCGATCACGGAGCCCACTTTCAGTACGTCCAGCGCCGGCGTCTGTGGGCAGCGGGCATGACCCAAGCGGAGCTCCATCTGGACGCGGTCGCCAAGCTGGCGACGATGCTGAACGATAGATGCGCTCTGGTTCACACCTGGGAGGATGGATTCGTCGTCCTCTTCGATGGCAATTTCGACGCGAGCCTGATCCTGGTCGATGCCCTTTGGGATAAGGCGCTCGCCGACTTCGCGCCGAACGGTTTCGTCGCTGCGCTTCCGAACAAGAACACTCTGGCGTTTTGCGACTTGAAAACTCCCACAGGCTCTCAACAGCTTCGTCGCTTCATCGAGGATGCTGGTGTTGGAGACCATCCGATTACGACAACTCTCTACTTTCGAGATCCGATACTTCGAGAGTGGCGTCCGCATAGCGTATAGGCTATATTCGACATGGCTTGGGCCGTCGAATTTCATGGTGCGTTCGCCGACGAATTCCGAGATTGGCGACACGACGTTCGGAAAGCTGCAGCAACGTCGATCGCAACTCTCGAACTTGTCGGGCCGCTGCTGGGTCGGCCGCATGCCGATACGTTGAAGGGGTCACGGCATAAGAACATGAAGGAGTTGAGGTTCAGCGTGGGCGACGGTGAGTGGAGAATCGCCTATGCGTTCGATCCGCGCCGGCGGGCAATCCTGCTGATCGGCGCAAGTAAATCCGGCGTCACGTCTGATCGTTTCTATCGGCGGCTGATCGCAACGGCTGACGATCGGCTCGACGATCATCTCGCATCCTTGCGTGGCATCAAGAGGAGATAGGCATGGCCGTGAAGTTCGAAGTCATGATGCGGGAGCTGTTTACATCGAAGGAGCGTGCCAGCATCCGACGGACAGCAGGCCAAATTGCCAAGCGTCATATGGCGCTACGGGAATTGCGACAGGCGCGCAACCGCACTCAGGTCTCGATGGCAAAACGCCTCGGCGTGAAGCAAGTCAGTATCTCTCGTTTCGAGAGCCGAGCGGACCCTCGCCTGTCGACTTTGACCAAGTACATCGACGCGATGGGCGGACAACTCCATTTGATCGTCGAGTTTCCCGAACACGAGCCGGTCTTGCTGCGCAACGTCGGTAAGACGCGTGCCAAAGCGAAAGGCAAAGCTGCGTAGAAGGACCTGATCAGCGGCGAGCTTTCCTGCGCTTAGCGGGTTGCCGTGACACGCCGTCAGTGCCAGACGCGCCGGGCCGTCTCCAGGATGACTTCCAGCTTGCGCCATTGCTGGTCGTGGCTGAGGTCGTTGCCTGACAGGCCCGAAGCGAAACCGCATTGAGGGCTGAGCGCGAGCTGGGCGACATCGATGAAGCGACTGGCCTCCTCGATGCGGCGCTGCAGGGCATCCACCGTCTCGACCTCGCCGGTCTTGGTCGTGACCAGGCCCAGCACGACGATCGGCGCCTGGCCCGCCGGGCCCTTGGGCACGAAACGCAGCGGCTCGAAGCCGCCGGCCCGGGCGGTGTCGTACTCCAGCAGCAGGCGATCGAAGCGCAGGGTCGAGAACAGCTCCTCGGCGATGCCGTCGTAGGTGCCTTCGCGATGCCACATGCTGGCGCGGTTGCCGCGGCAGATGTGGATGCCGAACACCGCCTTGCCGGCGTGAGCTGCCACGACGGCGTTCGAGGCGCCGATGGCCCGCCGCAGGTTGGCCATGGGGTCCTCGCCACGGGCGCGCATGCGCTCGAGGGTCACGCGGTCGACGTAGCCCGTATAGCTCGGTTCATCGAGCTGCACGTAGGGGCAGCCCGCCTCAACCAGCTCGCCGACCATCCGGCTTTGCACGGCGACGACGTCGGCCAGGAAGGCGTCGGCGCTTTCGTAAGTAGGCATTGAGGCCGGCAGGTCGCACATCTGGGAGACGCGGTCCGGCCCCATCAGCATGGCCTTGGCCGGCGCCGTGGTGAGTGCGGCCAGGCGCCGGTATTCGCCGAGCGGGAAGTTGCTCAGCAGCCGCAGCCTGGCCGTCGCCGGCGTCTTGTAGCTCTGGACCGCGTCGGCGCCGAGCGTGTTGGCCTGCTCGTGCTCGTGACGCATCGCGGGATTGGCGAGGAACGACCGCCACGATGCCTCGTCCAGCGCCCAGCCCTCGATCTGGCTGAAGCTCACGTGCCAGTTGATGCGGCCGTACTCGCCGTCGGTCACGACCGGGAAGCCGATCGCCTGTTGCTTGGCGACGACGTCGCGGATGGCGCGCTCGACCAGCGCATCGAGGGCGCTCCGCGTGAGCTCGCCTTTGGCGCAGGAGAGGAACGACTCGATGAGCGAGGCGGGACGCAGCAGGCTCCCGACCTGATCGACGCGCAGCCCGAGGAGCTCGGTCCGCTGCATCGGCTGGTGCTGCTACTCGGCCGCCAGTTTGCGCGCGGCGCGCGGATCGCGCGTCAGCAGTCCGTCGGCCAGATCGCGCTCGATCAGCGAGTCCGGCCGCTCGGAGATGCGGCCGAAGCCGCCGCCGCCGCCCACGAACATTTCCACGATGTCGCCCTTGGCGAGGTCGACGGCGGCCTTGCTCCTGAGGTCGTCGACGGTGCCGTTGGCGCGGTGGACGCGGCAGTAGCCGCGCTGGCCGGGCTCGCCGCCCTGCAGGCCCTCGGGCGCCAGGCGGAAGCGGTCGGAGTAGATGGCGAGCTGCACGTCGTCCTTCAGGATCTCGCAGCGGCGGAAGAAGCCCGCGCCGCCGCGCCGCGCGCCCAGGCCGAAGGAATCGGGGGCGAGCTCGTAGCCGACGATGCGGAAGAAGTCGTAGTCGATGTCGAGCGATTCGACCGGCGCGTTGGAGCAGTTGCTGAGCGGCGAATCGACGGCATCGCAGCCGTCGGCGTCCTTGGAGGCGCCGTAGCCGCCGCCGAAGATCTCCAGGTAGACGCTATAACCCTTCTCGCCGAGATGGCTGAGGCAGAAGGCCGTGGTGCAGTCAAAGCCGGTGGCGATCACCTTGTCGGGCAATGCCTGGGCCATCGCCTTCATCACCGCGTTGAACACGCGATAGGCCGGGATCATGCGGGCGCGCACCGGCGCCGGCGGGCGCGGGTTCAGCAGCGAGCCGTAGGGCACTTTTATGCGGATCGGCCTGGCCATGCCCTCGTTGTAGGGAATGTCCGGGCTGGTCAGGACCGACTTCACGCAGGAGAGCGCGGCCGACAGCGTCGAGGAGTAGGGGCAGTTGAGGTTGCGCTTGACCTGCGGGCAGGTGCCCTCGAAGTCGATCTCGACCGAATCCTCGGCGATCGTGACCTTGGCCTTCACGACCAGCGGATCGTCGGTCAGCCCGTCGTCGTCGACGGCGTCCTCGCCGTAGAACGTGCCCTTGGGCGCCTGGGCGATGGCGGCGCGCACGCGGCGTTCGGAGTAGTCCTGCATCTCCTTCATCGCCGCTTCGACCTTGTCGGCGCCATAGCGCTCGCAAAGCTGTTTTACGCGCAAGACGCCGATCGCGTTGGCGGCAAACTGCGCATTGAAGTCGCCGATGGTCAGGTCGGGCACACGTACGTTCGCAGTGACGAGACGCTCGAACGAGCCACCGTTCCAGTCGCGCATAAAATCGTACTTGCTGGGCGGGAAGCGCAGGCCTTCCTGGTAGACGTCGGAAGCGTGGATGTTGAGGCCAGGCGCGCCGCCGCCGAGATCGAGGTGATGCGCCACCGAGGCGCCGAAGCCGACGACGCGGCCGGCGACGAAGATCGGCGTGAAGATGAAGACGTCGGGGATGTGCTGGCCGCCCTCGAACGGGTCGTTGTTGATGAGGAAGTCGCCCTCTTTCAGGGTCTCGACGGGATGGCGTTTCAGGCAGGCGCGCAGCGTCTCGCCGATCGGGCCCAGCTGCATGGGGATGAGCTCGGCCTGGGCCACGGTGTTGCCGTGGCGGTCCATCAGGCCGGCCGAGCCGTCGCGCGCCTCGCGCAGGATGGTCGAATAGGCCGAGCGGATCAGTTTTACGCCCATCTCGCGCGCCGAGGCGATCAACGCCTGGCTGATCACGGCATAGTCGATGGGACTGAGCGCGGTCATGGTGTTCTCCGCAGGATGAGATTGTCGGCCGCGTCCAGCGCGGCTGTCCAGCCGGGCGGCACCCAGGTCGTGGCCGTATAGCCCTCGATGACGGCGGCGCCGGTGATCTTCTGGCCGGCCGTCAGCGTCTCGGCCGTGTAGCGCGCACAGTCGATCCAGCCCTCGCCGTGGAAGATCCTGGCCTTCTCCGGCGCGCGTGCGGCCAGCATCTCGCGATCGAGCTTCGGCGCGGTGCCGATGGGGAGCGTGGCGCCGACCCGCAGGGTCACGATCTCGACCGGCCGGTCGAGCGTGGCGCCGTGCATGAAGGTGCGGTGATGGGCGTCGGCGAACAGCTCGGCGAGGTAGGCCGCGTCGAGCGAGGCCAGCCGGCTCGCCGGCAGCTCGACGCCGACCTCGAAGGCCTGGCCGACGAAGCGCATGTCGAGGGTGTGCGTATAGACGAGATCGCCCGGCAGCTTCATGTCCGCGAACTGGGCGGCAAGGCGCGCACGCATCTCGCCAAAGATGCGGCCGGCTTCCTTTGCCGCCGCATCGTCGAGCTTCATCTTGCGCGTGACGGCGTCGAACTTGGTGTAGTCCGAGGCGACCAGCCCATAGGCCGAGATCACGCCGGCATTGGGCGGCACGACGATGGTCGAGATGCCGAGCTCCTCGGCGATGCGCGCGGCATGCAGCGGGCCCGCGCCGCCGAACGGCACCAGGGCATAGTCGCGCGGATCGCGACCGCGCTCGGTCGAGACGAGCTGGATGGCGCGCACGATGTTGGCGTCGGCGAGCTGCAGGGCGGAGGAGGCGGCCTGTTCGACGCTGAGGCCGAAGCGTTGCGCCAGGGGCTCGAAGGCGTGCTTGGCTGCCTCACCGTCGAGGCTCATGCGGCCGCCTAAAAAGGCGCCGGGCCGGATGGTGCCGATGACTATGTGGGCGTCGGTCGTGGCGGGCTCGGTGCCGCCCTTGCCGTAGCAGGCGGGGCCGGGATCGGCGCCGGCACTTTGCGGGCCGACGCGCAACATGCCGCCGTCGTCGACCCAGGCGATCGAGCCGCCGCCCGCGCCGACCGAGACGATGTCGAGGACGGGCGTGCGGATGGGCAGGCCGTCGATCTCGCTTTCGGAGGCGAGCGAGGGCCGGCCGTCCTGTACCAGGCAGACGTCGGTCGAGGTGCCGCCCATGTCGAAGGTGATGAGGTCGTTGAAGCCGGAGCGCGCGGCCTGGCGCGTGGCGCCGACCACGCCGGCGGCCGGACCCGAGTAGAGCGCGGTGATGGCGCTTTCGCGCATCGCCTCCGCCGGCAGGCGTCCGCCGTTGGACTGCATCACCGTGAAGCGGCCCTTGAAGCCCGAGTCCGCGAGCTTGCTCTCGAAGCGATGCAGGTAGCCGTCGATCACCGGCTGCACATAGGCCGACAGCAGCGTCGTCGACGCGCGCTCGAACTCGCGGAACTCGCGCGCCACCTGATGGCTCGCCGTCACCAGCACGCCAGGCAGCGCCTCGGTGATCAGCGCCGCCAGCCGCTTCTCGTGCGCGGGATTGGCGTAGGCGTTGAGCAGGCAGATCGCGACCGCGCGATAGCTGCCGGCCTTGAGAGCCGGGATCAGCGCGCTCTTCACCGCAGCTTCGTCGAGCGCCTTCTCGATCGAGCCGTCGGCGTTGACCCGCTCCGGCGCCTCGAAGCAGTCCTTGCGGCGCACCGGCGGCGCCGGCTTGGCATAGAAGAGGTCGTAGATGTTGCGCCGGTCGTGGCGCTGCATGAAAAGGAGATCGCGGAAGCCCGCGGTGGCGACGAAGGCGACCGCCGCGCCCTTGCGCTCCAGCACGGCGTTGGTGGCGACGGTCGAGCCGTGGCCGAGGTCTTCGATCTTCGCAAGATCGATGCCCGATGCGGTCAGCGCTGCGAAGGCGCCGATGTCGGGACTCTTAGGCGTGCTCGGGACCTTGGTGACGACGACCTTGCCGCCTTCGACCGCCACCAGGTCGGTAAAGGTCCCGCCGACCTCGACACCCACACGCATGTCCAAAACCCTTCCCTGAGGCCGCTATGCTACGAGGGCTGCAATACGTATACTAGTCGTATTGAGGCTCATCATGAAGAAGCTGACCATAACCGTCGACAATGATGTCTATCGCGGCCTGAAGAAGAAGGTAGGACCCAGACGCATCAGTCGCTTCCTCAATGATCTCGCGCGACCGCATGTCGTCGACGACGATCTGCTGAAGGCATACCGCCAGATGGCGGAGGATCGAGACCGCGAAGCGGACGCGGACGAGTGGGTCGAAGGGCTGATCGAAGATGCCGCGCCGCAGCCTGAGTGAGCCGGCGCGCTCTTTCGAACTTCGTCGCTCCCCTCGTCGAGGTGAAGTCTATTGGGTCGCTTTCGGTCCAGCAGTCGGTGGCGAGATTCAGAAAACACGCCCCGCCGTCGTGGTGAGCAACGATGCGGCGAATACCGCGCTCAATCGCCTGCAGGTCGTTCCGATTACCAGTCAGACGGCACGAGTCTATCCGTCCGAAGCGCTTGTCAGGCTGCACGGCGAACCGCGCAAGGCCATGGCCGATCAACTGACGACCGCAAGCCGCAAGCGGCTGGTGGGCTATCTCGGCAAGTTGGGCGCGGGCGACATGGAACAGGTCGACCGCGCCATTCGCCTGCAACTCGCCCTGTCCTGAGCGGCCGCGATCAGCCCTGCGGTCCGGTGAGCTTGGCCTGCAGCTCGGCGATCTGCTTCTTCAGTTCCTCGTTCTCCTCGCGCGCCTTGGCGGCCATGGCCTTCACCGCCTCGAACTCGTCGCGGCGGGGAATGTCCATGCCGTCCAGGATCTTGGCGATCTGGTCGCGGACGCGGGCCTCGACCTCGTCCTTCACGCCGGTCAGCGCACCCATGGCGCCGTTGGCCATCTTGGTGAGGTCGTCGATGAACGGATTGCGGGTCTGCATGACTGTGACTCCTGATGCGGCGAGTATGGGCGGCTGGTAGCATCCCAGCAACAACGCCCGAGAATACCGGAGGAGCCCCGTGGGTCTGGTCAAAGTCGAGTCGAGCGAAGGCATCACCACCATCACCATGACGCGTGCCGATAAGCGCAACGCGTTGAACCAGCAGCTTTGTGACGAGCTTTTGGACGCCTACACGGCCTTCGAGGCGGGGCCCGACCTGGTCGCCGTTCTGCAGGCCGATGGCCCGGCCTTCTGCGTCGGCGCCGACCTGAAAGATCCGCCGGCCGCGATGTGGAAGGCCGTCCCGCATGTCAGCCACAAGCTCAGCAAGCCGGTGATCGGCGTTACCCAGGGCTGGGTGATCGGCGGCGCCATCTGCATGGTCATGACCTGCGACCTGATGGTCTCGGCCGACACCACCAAGTTCATGTACCCCGAAGCCAAGGTCGGCGTGTTCGGCGGCCTGATGCCCGGCATCGTGTCGCGCATGCCGCATAAGGTGGCGATGGAGCTGCTGCTGCTGGGCGAGGAGATTTCCGTCAAGCGCGCCTACGACGTGGGCTTCGTCAACAAGGTCGTGCCGCTGGGCGAAGAGCGCAAGGAAGGGCGGCGCATGGCCAAGATCATCGCCGAGTCCGCGCCGCTGGTGATCCGCACCCTGCGCGACTTCGCCAACCAGACCTTGCCGCGCGGGCCGGCCGAGGTCTTCGTGCCCGAGCGCTACAAGCTCGAGCGCATCGCCGGCAGCGAGGACCGCAAGGAAGGCGCGGCCGCTTTCCGCGAGAAACGCGCGGCGCGATTCAAAGGCAGGTAGGCCATGGGCGATCTTCTCCTCGTCGGTTGCGGCAAGATGGGCGGCGCCATGCTGGAAGGTTGGCTGGCGCGCGGCCTCGCTGCCGCGGATGTCGTCGTCGCCGAGCCGGTCGATGCGCTCAGGCCACGCACGGCGGGCGTGCGCGCCGTCGCCTCGACCTCCGACGTGGCCAAGACGCCCGAGATCGTCGTGCTCGCGGTCAAGCCGCAGTCGATGGATGGCGTGCTGCCGGACCTGAAGCGTTTTGCCGACGAGGGCGCGGTGTTCCTGTCGATCGCCGCCGGCAAGACGCTGAAGTACTTCGCGAGCCACCTCGGCACGACGGCCAAGGTCGTGCGCTCGATGCCCAACACGCCGGCGGCGGTTCGCCAGGGCATCACCGTGGCGACCGCGGCACGCGGTGTGTCGGACGCCGAGAAGCAGCGCTGCCATCAGCTGCTGGAAGCCGTCGGCCAGGTCGTGTGGGTCGACGACGAGGCCCTGATGGACCCGGTCACGGCGCTCTCTGGCAGCGGTCCGGCCTATGTCTTCCTGCTGGTCGAGGCGATGGCGGCGGCCGGCGCCAAGCTCGGGTTGACGCCCGACATGGCCATGCAGCTTGCCCGCGCCACCGTGGCGGGCAGCGGCGAGCTTCTAAAGCAGTCGAGCGAACCGGCGTCGCAGTTGCGTGTTAACGTCACCAGTCCCGGCGGCACCACGGCCGAGGCGCTAAAAGTGTTGATGGCAGCCGACGGCATCCAGCCGGTGTTCGACAAGGCCCTGGCGGCAGCCTCGCGACGATCGAAGGAGCTTGCGGGATGACGCCGGCCAACGACGCGGCACTCGACGCGTTCATCAAGCTGATCGCCGAAAAGGGCTTTGCCGATGTCGCCCTGCGCGACGTCGCCGAGGCTTCGGGACTTGGCCTCGCCGAGCTCTACAAGGTCTATCCCGACAAGGTGGCGCTGGTGGCAGCCTTCATGGCGAGGATCGACGCTGAGGTTTTAGCCGGCACGCCGACCCGCAGCGATCCCGAGGAGACGGCGCGCGATCGTCTGTTCGACGCCATGATGCGCCGCTACGACGCGCTCCGGCCGTACCGCGAGGCGCTGGGCGCCATCCGTCGCGCCGGCACGCGCGATCCCATGCTCGCCGTGGCGATGGGCCCCGCCCTTCGCCGATCGATGGCCGCGATGCTGGAGGCCGCCTCAGTACCGAGCGAGGGGCTGAGTGGTGCGCTGCGGCAAAACGGGCTGTTGGCGATCCACTACGCCGTATCGCGGGTTTACGACAAGGACGAGACCACCGATCTCTCGAAGACCATGGCCGCCTTGGACAGCCGCCTGAAAATGGCCGAACGGTGGGCTCAACTATTTGATAAATATGTGAAATATCCTGAAAAGCCGAAGCCGGAGAACGAGGCGAATTCGCCCGCTGCATGAACTTTTTGTGCAGCGCACAAAAAGTTCTCTTGACTTGGTGCACCGCAAGCATAAATTGAGCCTCGTTGTGCGCCGCAGCAAAGCGGTTCAGCCCCCGACGTTCACGCGTTTCGTTTGCCCGCAGGAGAGCCCCATGTACGCCAACGGTACCTTCAAGAACCCCTTCACCGACTTCGACTTCAGCAAGTTTGCCGGCGAGTTCAAGCTGCCGACGGTCAACGTCGAGACCTTCGTCGAGACCGCGCGCAAGAACTTCGCCGTGATGACCTCGGCCAACACCGCCGCCGTCGAGACCATGAAGGCCATCGGCCAGCGCCAGGGCGACATGGTCCGCGCCGCGATGGAAGACTTCTCCAAGCACGGCAGCGAAGTGCTCGCGGCCGCCACGGTCGAGGAGAAGGTGATCAAGCAGATCGACTTCGCCAAGAAGAGCTACGAGACGGCGATCGCCAACACCAAGGAGATCGCGGACCTCGTCGGCAAGAGCCAGGCCGACGCTTTCGAGGCGCTGAGCGCCCGCGTCGCCGAGCTGACCGAAGAGGTCAAGGCCGCGATCGCCAAGAAGTAAGCAATTTCGGTCAGCCCGGACCAGAGCCTTCGGGCCGGCTGTTTCAGCCGGCCCGAATGTGCTTTAGGAGGGCATGAGCACGATCACTTACGACGACTTCGCGCGGGTCGATATCCGCGTCGGCACCATCCTCGAAGCAGCACCGCTCGAGGGCGCCCGCAAGCCAGCCTATCGGCTGTTGATCGACTTCGGGCCCGAGATCGGCCAGCGCAAGTCGTCGGTGCAGATCACCGTGCACTATCAGCCCGGCGAATTGATCGGCCGGCAGGTCGCGAGCGTCGTCAATTTCCCCCCGCGCCAGATCGGCAAGTTCATGTCCGAAGTGCTGACGCTCGGCTTCCCCGACGAGAACGGCAGCGTCGTCCTGATCGCGCCCGACAAGAAGATCCCCAACGGCGGCAAGCTGTTTTAAGGGAGCGCGGGCCTCCGGCCCGCTCATGATCATCGTCTTCTGGACCGCGCGCGTCCCCGCGCGCTCATGAATCATGAGCGAGCGAGGACGCTCGCGGTCCGGAAGAGCATGAGCGGGCCGGAGGCCCGCGCTCCCACTAAAACACCTTGTGGATCCAGCCGTACTTGTCGGCGGCGTGACCGCGCTGGATGCCGACCAGGGCCGACTTCAGGTCCTCGGTCTGCGTCCCGGGGCCGCCGTTGCCGATCTTGAACTCGCCGTCCTTGCTGCGGACCGTGCCGATCGGCGTCACCACGGCAGCGGTGCCGCAGGCGAAGGCCTCGCGCAGGCGGCCGCTGCGCGCGTCGGTGCGCCACTGGTCGATCGAATAGCGGTCCTCGCGCACCTTGATGCCCTTGTCCTTGGCGAGCGTCAGCAACGACGAGCGCGTGATGCCGGGCAGAATCGTGCCGCCGAGCGGCGGCGTCACCATCGAGCCGTCGTCGAACACGAAGAAGATGTTCATGCCGCCCAGCTCCTCGACCCACTTCTGCTCGACCGCGTCGAGGAACACGACCTGGTCGCAGCCGTTGCGGGTCGCCTCGGCCTGCGCGAGCAGGCTGGACGCATAGTTGCCGCCGCACTTCGCGGCGCCGGTTCCGCCGGGTGCGGCGCGGGTGAATTCCTGCGACACCCAGAGCGACACCGCCGGCGCGTCGGTCTTGAAGTAGGAGCCGACCGACGAGGCGATGACGATGAACAGGTAGTCGGACGACGGTTTCACGCCGAGGAAGATCTCGTTGGCGAACATGAAGGGCCGGATGTAGAGGCTGGCGCCGTCGCCATCCGGGATCCAGGCGCGGTCGGTCTTCACCAGGAGGTCGCACGCTTCGACGAACAGCTCCTCCGGCAGGCTCGGCATCGCAAGCCGCTCGGCCGACTGCTGGAAGCGCCGCGCGTTCTCGATCGGGCGGAACATGGTCGCCCCGCCGTCCTTGGTTCGATAGGCCTTCAGCCCTTCGAAGATCTCCTGCGCGTAGTGCAGGACGGCCGCCGCCGGATCCATCGGGATCGGCGCGCGCGGCTCTATTCGCGCGTCGTGCCAGCCTTGGGACTCGTGATAGCGGATGGTCACCATGTGGTCGGAGAACACCCGGCCGAAGCCCGGGTTCTTCAGGAGCTCGGCGCGCTTGTCGGCCGGGACCGGCGACGGGTGCGGATGGTGAACGAACTGAAGCTTGGCCTTGGACATTTTTCTCTCGGATGTTTGTCCCAACTGTAGCACAGGAACTCAGGCTGCCCGGTCGACCGGCGGCGCAAGATGCGTCGATTCGCCGAAGCCCTCGCAATCCGGCGCGCGCACCAGCTTCTGGAAATCCGCCATCAGGGTGCGTGCAACAGGGCCGGCTTGATAGTTATGGCCGTCGACCGATCCTACCGGAACGATCTCGGCCGCGGTGCCGCAGAGGAAAACCTCGCTGGCGCGCTGCAACTCCTGCGGTTTGACGGTGCGCTCCTCCACGGCCCAGCCGCGCTTCCTCGCCATGCTCATGACGGCGCGCCGCGTGATGCCATCCAAAAAGTTCTCGGGCGTCGGCGTCACCAGCGTGCCGTCGATCACCAGGAAGATGTTGGCGCCGGTCGATTCGGCGAGGTCGCCCTTCCAGTCGAGCATCAGCGCATCGTCGAAGCCCGCTTTCAGCGCCTTGTCCTTCTCGATGCCGCAGATCAGGTAGAGGCCCGCCACCTTGGCGAGGCCGGGCGCGAAGTCGGCCGACGGGCGGCGGTACTTGGCCATGGTGACGTTGATGCCGGCATCGCGCGCCTGCACCGACAGCCGGCCCTCCTGCGCCCATGGCGCGATGGCGAGATGCACGGTGGTGCCGATGGCCGACACGCCCATGACCTCCGAGCCGCGCCAGGCGATCGGGCGCACATAGCCCGCCTGCAGGCCGTTGGCCTTGACCACCGCGCGCGTCGCTTCCTCGATCTCGGCGCGCGTGAAGGGGATCTCGTAGTCGAGCAGTCGGGCCGAGTTGATCAGGCGCTGGCTGTGCGCGGCCAGGCGGAAGACGCGGCCGTCATAGATGCGCTCGCCCTCGAAGACGGCCGAGCCGTAATGCAGGGCGTGGGTGAGCACGTGCATGCGGCTGTCGCGCCAGGGGACGAGCTTGCCGTCGAGCCAGATGAAGCCGTCGCGGTCATCCATGCCTAAGGACATTGCTGTGCCTCCTCTCAATTTTTTCCTAATCGGTCGTTTGGCTTCACAGAAATGCAAGTTTAAGAGCATATAGGTCAGTGTTACTGACCTTGTCAATCGTACTGCTTGGACCGTGAAACCCGTGCAATCCTGTTTGGCTTGAGACCGCGGGTGCCTACATACTGTCGATCCATTGGGCTGATGTGTTCGAGTGTCTAAGCTCTTCTCGCTTCTGTTCTCTACCAACCCGACGATCGCTGATCTGGAAATCAGGTTCGCAGACGGGGAACGCTGGCCAAAGCTCAGACAACTATCTGACACGTCGCAGTATGCGTTCGTTAAAGCCGATCGAAGCGGGCCTCGCATTGTCGTCGAATGGCTAGCCGGGCCGACGGATCGTCTGAAGTTTTATGAACTTCTTACAAGCGGAACAGTCATCGCCAAGGGCACCCGGGACACAAACGCATTTCTTTCCGTTTTGCTTGAGCACAAGAACTTCGAGGATGCACTTCGGTCTTGGATCGTCCGTTCAATCACGATTGATCCTGCGAATGACTCTGAAATCTTTGTAATCGGCGATACCGAGACTGTCGCAACAACCAACTTTGATCGCTTGCTGCGCTACGATGCGAGTGTCGGCACGACCGTTCTTGAACGGGCAACCGAATTGATTGGTGAGCGGGAACAGGCTGAGGCTTGGTACAATTACCAACCGATTCCTGCATTTGAGAACAAGACGCCACGACAACTCGTCCAGGAAGGACGATCTGACGCTATTCTCCTTCATCTCGATACGCTTGAGGATGGCGTCTACGCGTGACGGTAGCCGAGCCGTCTATTGCCATTTCTGGTCGTCTTGTCCGCGTTCTCGCTCCCAAATGGGCGAGCACTCCGCTAAGTGGCGGCGGAGCGGCGGTGCGAGGCGGACGTTTCAACGACAAGGGCCAGGAAGCGCTGTACATGTCCTACACGCTCGCCGTCGCGGCGACTGAGTATGGGCAAGACTTGGGGCCAAGACCTGGTACTTTCTGCTACTACGATGTCGATTTGAACCCCGTTGCTGATCTCACCTCCGAGGAGGCCCTAAAAGCTCTCGGCATCGTACAAGTCGATCTTTTTACGTCTTGGAAGGACTATCTGAGTCGGCAACTTCGACCCCCGACGTGGGACGTCGCCGCCACGTTGAAACATCGCGGCTTTATGGCTGCGCGTTACGAGTCGGTGCTTCCCGAAAATAGACCGCCAAGACGTGCTAATCCGGGACTTAATGTTGTCGTATGGCGATGGTCGCTCGCGACTGCTGGCGAGAAAGTCGTTGCTTTGGATCCCAGCGATGATCTTCCGCACGATCGAGCCTCGTGGGCGCGATGACAAAGGGTATGGTGCCCGCAATTGGGTCTGTCGAGGCGAGGAGTTGGAGCTAGACCATGGTCGGGAGCCATTCGCACGCCGGACACACGCACGGGGGCGGCACCGCCGGGGGCCGGCACAAGGGCAAGCTCAAGGGCGCCTTGGCGCTTACCGCGAGCTTCATGGTGGTCGAGGCCGTGGGCGGGGTGCTGACGGGCAGCCTGGCGCTGGTCGCCGACGCCGCGCACATGCTGACCGACGCCGGCGGGCTGGCGCTGGCGCTGATCGCCATCCGCTTCGCCGAGCGGGCGGCGACGCCGCAGAAGACCTACGGCTATGTGCGCCTGGAAATCCTGGCGGCGCTGCTGAACGCGGTGGTCCTGCTGCTGCTGACGATCTTCATCCTCTACGAGGCGGTCGATCGCTTCCTCAATCCGCCGCCGATCCTGGCCGGGCCGATGCTGGCGGTGGCCGTGGTCGGTCTCGCCGTCAATCTCGGCAGCATGAAGCTGCTCTCCGCCGGATCGAGCGAAAGCCTGAACGTGAAGGGCGCCTATTTCGAGGTCATGAGCGACATGCTGGGGTCGCTCGGCGTCATCATCGCCGCCCTTATCGTGATGTTCACGGGCTGGCGGCTGGCCGATCCGATCATCGGCGCCGGCATCGGCCTGTTCATCGTGCCGCGCACCTGGTTACTGATGCGGCAGGCCATCCATATCCTGATGGAGGGCACGCCGCCCGAGATCGACCTGGTGCTGCTGGAAGGCGCGATCAAGGCGATCCCCGGCGTGGTGTCGGTCCACGACCTGCATGTCTGGACCATCACCTCGGGCCTCGATTCGATGAGCTGCCACGTCGTCATCGCCGACATGGGCCGCGCACGCGAGACGCTGCTGCGGGTCAACGAGGCGATGAAGGCCAAGTTCAACCTGACGCACACGACCATCCAGATCGAGGACCAGGCGCTGCGCGACGCCGAAGGACATCGGGGTCTCTAGGGAAACGGCAAACATCGGCGTCCCGGGGTGCTATAATCAGGCAACGACGAGAAGCGGCACAGACCGACAATAAGCAGATCACATGGTGGAATCGAAAACTCCGGCTAACCCGCTGTTCCTGCGCGACGAGGAGCTGCGCCAGGGCATAGAGCTGATGTTCTATGCCTACCGCGACTTCACGTTCGAATCCGACCAGCAGCTCAAGCGCTACCAGCTCGGCCGGGCCCATCACCGCGCGCTCTATTTCATCGGCCGCCATCCCGGCCACACGGTCGGCCATCTTCTGTCGATCCTGAAGGTTACCAAGCAGTCGATCTCGCGCGTGCTGAAGGACCTGCTGGAGCAGGGCTACGTCGAGCAGAAGAGCGGCGCGCGCGACCGCCGCGAGCGCCTGCTGTGGCTCACCGAGAAGGGCATCAAGCTCGAGCGCGATCTGACCGACCGCCAGAGCCAGCGTTTCGCCCGCGCCTATCGCGAGACCGGCGCCGATTCCGTGGAAGGCTTCCGCAAGGTGCTGCTGGGCCTGCTCGATCCCGCCGAACGCGCCGTCGTCGACAAGCGGGTGCGCGGGCCCCGGTGAGCCTCATGGATGCCTCGGCCGACAAGCCGCACATCCTGGTCGTCGACGACGACACCCGCCTGCGCGAGCTTTTACGCACCTTCCTGTCGAAGAACGGCTTTCGCGTCACCGTCGCCGGCCATGCCGCCGAGGCGCGCGAGCGGCTGGGCGTGCTCGATTTCGACCTGATCGTGCTCGACGTCATGATGCCTGGCCAGACCGGGCTCGACTTCGCCAGCGAGATCAGGCGGTCCGACGACGTGCCGATCCTGATGCTGACGGCCATGGGCGACACCAAGGATCGCATCGCCGGCCTGGAAACCGGCGTCGACGATTATCTCGGCAAGCCCTTCGAGCCGCGCGAGCTCCTGCTGCGCATCCAGAACGTGCTGAAGCGCAACCGCGCCGCCGCCGGTCCGTCGGGCGAGCCGCAGCGCATGGTCTCGTTCGGCCCCTTCCAGTTCGACCAGGAGCTGGGCGAGCTCACCAACAAGGGCAAGCGCGTGCCGCTCACCGATGCGGAGACCGCCCTGCTGCGCGTGTTCACCGCGCGCCTGGGCGAGGTGCTGAGCCGCGAGACGCTGTGCAAGAGCGTGGGCGCTGCGGTCAATGAGCGGGCCATCGACGTGCAGGTCACGCGTCTGCGGCGCAAGATCGAGCCCGACCCGTCCTTCCCGCGCTATCTGCGCACCGTTCGCGGACAGGGCTACCGCCTGGTTGACGCATGATCGCCGCCGCCGCACGCGATGTCTTCGAGCGCATCGCCCGCTTCGCCGACCGCCACTCGCCCCAGACGCTGTTCGCCCGGGCGCTGATCATCATCGTCGTGCCCATGCTGCTGCTGCAGGCCCTGTCGGCCTGGTGGTTCTACAGCCAGCGCGGCGACAACGTGACCAACCGGCTCGCCATCCTGCTGGTGCGCGACCTGCGCATGCTGATCGCCCTGCGCACCGAGTTCCCCGACGATGCGCACCGCGCCTGGATCATCAACCGCTCGGCCCAGGACCTGCTGCTCTATGTCAGCTTCCGCAAGGGCATCGTGCGGCCGTTCAGGGAGCCTGAATATTTCGACATCGCCGCCCGCGAGGTCCAGGGCGCGCTCGAGGCCGACCTCAAGCGCCCCTATTACATCGACAACAACGTCGGCGGCGGCCAGATGCTGATCGAGATCCAGCTCAATGACGGCGACGTCATGGACGTGCTGGTGCCGCATGTGCGGCTGACCTTCGGCTCGAGCTTCGCCTACGTCATCGCCCAAGTCGGCCTCGCCCTGGTGCTGTTCGGCCTCGCCATCTGGTTCATGCATCGCGAGCTGGTGCCGATCGCCCACTTAGGCGTCGCCGCAGACGCGCTGGGCAAGGGGCGCGACGTGCCCGACTTCGCCTTCTCCGGCGGCACGCGCGAGGTGCGCAACGCCGCCACCGCCTTCCACACCATGCGCATCCGGCTCAGCCGCTCGATCCAGCAACGCACCGAGATGTTGGCTGGCGTCAGCCACGACCTGCGCACGCCGCTCACCCGCATGAAACTCTCGCTGGCACTCCTGGCCGAGTCGCCCGAGGCCAAGGAGCTGTCGGACGACGTCTCCGACATGGAGCGCATGATCGAGGGCTACCTCGCCTTCGCCCGCGGCGAGGGTGACGAGGACCCGATCCCGACCGACCTCTCCGAGATCCTCGAGGACGTGGCCGCCGGCGCGCGGCGCGACAACGCCAATGTCGAGGTGACCTGGCAGGGCGACATGAACGTCGAGCTGCGGCCGCTCGCCATAAAACGCTGCCTGACAAACCTGGTGTCCAATGCGTTGCGCTACGGCACCATGGTGCAGCTGCAGGCGATCCGCGGCCGCACCTCGGTCGAGATCACCATCGACGACAACGGCCCCGGCATCCCGCCCGACAAGTACGAGGACGTGTTCCGGCCGTTCTTCCGCCTCGACGAATCGCGCAACGTCGACACTGGCGGCGTCGGCCTCGGCCTCACCATCGCCCGCGACGTGGCGCGCAGCCACGGCGGCGACGTGGCGCTTGCTCCTTCGGCGCTGGGCGGGCTGCGCGTGATCGTGAGAATTCCGATCTGAGGGTTGCATTTGCGGCCGCCCTCGCTCTTGACAGAGGGGGCGCTGCGCACTTTCTTTAGATACGTCCGAGGGGTGTCCGGTTTCCGTCAGGGAGCCGGGCTGAGACAGCCAGTGGGGCTGAACCCTTTGAACCTGATCCGGGTCATGCCGGCGAAGGAACGGGAGTTAGCCATTGGCCAAGCCAACCATCATCGTCATCGGCGCCGGCGTTGCCGGTTTGACCTGCGCGCTCGAGCTGGCCGAGCGCGGCCTTGGCGTCGAGGTCGTCGAGCGCGGCCACACGCTGGGCGAGGGCAGCTGCTCGTGGATGGCGGGCGGCATGCTGGCGCCCTGGTGCGAGCGCGCCACCACCGAGCCCCAGGTCGCTGAGTGGGGCGCGCCGTCGATTGCCTGGTGGGCCGAGCGCTTCCCCGAGACGGTGCGCCAGGGCAGCCTGGTGGTCACCCAGTCGCGCGACCTGCCCGACCTCACGCGCTTTGCTGAGCGCACCGAACGTTTCGACTGGCTGGATGCAGACGGCATTGCCGCGCTCGAGCCCGATCTTTCAGGCCGCTTCCGGCGCGCACTGTTCTTTCCCGACGAAGCCCATCTCGATCCGCGGCGGGCGTTGGCGGCTCTGGCGCAGCGCCTGCACGACCCGGGCGTGGCGATCCGTTTTGGCGTCGAGCTGGCGCCGCAGGATGCCCGCGCCGACGTCGTCGTCGATTGCCGCGGGCTTGCCGCCCGTGACGCCTTGCCGGACCTGCGCGGCGTGCGCGGCGAGATGGTGGTCGTGCGCTCGCCCGACGTGTCGCTGCAGCGGCCGGTGCGCATGCTGCATCCGCGCCTCCCGCTCTACATCGTGCCGCGCGGCAATGGCCTGTTCATGATCGGCGCCACCATGATCGAAAGCGAGCGCCGCGGCCCGGTCAGCGTGCGTTCGGCCGTCGAGCTTTTGAACGCTGCCTATGCTCTTCATCCAGCCTTCGGCGAGGCCGAGATCGTCGAGCTGGGCGCCGATCTGCGGCCGGCCTTTCCCGACAACCTGCCCGACGTCCGGCGAAGCGGTCCTGTGCTGCACGCCAACGGCCTGTTCCGTCACGGCTTCCTGCTGGCGCCGGCGCTCGCGCGGCGCACCGCGGACGCCGTCCTGTCGATGCTTCAACCGGAGACCAACCATGCGGATCTTCCTCAACGACGACGCGCATGATGTCGACGCGGCCACCCTGGCCGCGGCCCTCGAGTCGCTGGGCTTTGCCGGCCGCAAGATCGCGACCGCGGTGAACGGCCGCTTCGTCGCGGCCGCAGCGCGCCCCGCCACCAGACTTGCCGACGGCGACCGCATCGAGGTCGTGGCGCCGATGCAGGGAGGCTGACCCATGTTCTACGGCGTAGACCTTTCCTCGCGCCTGCTGCTGGGCACGGCGCGCTATCCCTCGCCGGCCGTGCTCGAGCGCGCCATCAAGGCCTCGGGTGCGGAGGTCGTCACCGTCTCGCTGCGCCGCGAAGGCGGCAGCGCACAAGGTGGTGCTGGAAGGGCCGGCCAGAGCTTCTGGCAGTTCATCCAGTCCTTGGGCTTGCGCGTGCTGCCCAACACCGCGGGCTGCCATTCGGTGAAGGAGGCGGTCACCACCGCCCACATGGCGCGCGAGCTGTTCGACACGCCATGGATCAAGCTGGAAGTGATCGGCGACGCCGACACCCTGCAGCCCGACGTGTTCGGCCTGGTCGAGGCGGCGCGCATCCTCGCCCAGGACGGCTTCGAGGTGTTTCCCTACACGACCGAGGATCTCGTGGTGGCCGACCGCCTGGTCGAGGCCGGCTGCCGCGTGCTGATGCCGTGGGGGGCACCGATCGGCTCGGCGCGCGGGCTGAACAACGTCTATGGGCTGAAATCGCTGCGCGCGCATTTCCCCGACATCCCGCTGGTGGTCGATGCTGGGCTCGGCGTGCCCTCGCACGCCGCGGCGGCCATGGAGCTGGGCTATGACGCGGTGCTGCTCAACACCGCGGTGGCTGAGGCGGGCGATCCCGTGGAGATGGCGCGCGCCTTCGCGCTGGCCGTCGAAGCCGGCCGCGCTGCCCATCGCGCCCAGCCGCTGGAGCCGCGCGACATGGCGCAGCCGTCGACACCGGTGATCGGCAAGGCCGTGCTGGGAGGCATCTGACGTGCTCGATCCCTTCTATCCCGTTGTCCCGGACGCGAGCTGGGTGAAACGCCTCGTCCCTATCGGCACGCGGCTGATCCAGCTTCGCCTCAAGGACCAGCCGGCCGACGAGATCGGCCGCCAGGTGCGGGAGGCGCGGGACGTCTGCGTCCTCCACGGCGCTGAGCTCATCGTCAACGACTACTGGCAGACGGCGATCGACGAAGGCTGCGCCTGGGTCCATCTCGGCCAGGAAGACCTTTTGGACGCCGACATCAAGGCGCTGCGCCGCGCCGGCATCAGGATCGGCGTCAGCACGCACGATCATGCCGAGCTTGAGAAGGGCCTCACCGTCGATCCCGACTATGTCGCACTCGGTCCCATCTGGCCGACCCAGCTCAAGCAGATGCCCTGGGCGCCGCAGGGGACCGAGCGGCTCGCTGAATGGAAGCGCCTGATCGGCAAGCGGCCGCTGGTGGCGATTGGTGGCCTGACCCTGGAGCGGGCGCTGCTGTGCCTGAAGTCGGGCGCCGACATCGCCGCCGTGGTCGGCGACGTCGTCAACCATCGCGATCCCGAGAGCCAGGCCAAGGCGTGGATCGCCGCGACGAGGAGGAAGCCATGAGCGATCGCTATGCGCGACAGATGGTGCTTCCCGAGGTTGGTGCGGACGGGCAGGCCAAACTTGCCGCGGCCTCGGTGCTGGTGGTCGGCGCCGGTGGGCTGGGCTGCCCGGTGCTGCAGTACCTCGCCGGGGCTGGCGTCGGCCATCTCACGATCGTCGACCACGACACGGTCGAGGAGACCAATCTCCATCGCCAGCCGCTCTATGCAATGGCCGACATCGGCAAGCCTAAGGCCGAGACGGCGGCCGTGGTGCTCCGGCGCTTCAATCCGACGATCATGGTAACACCCGTCGTCGCGCGGCTCACGCCGCAGAACGCCGCGACGCTGATCACCGACGCGGATCTCGTGATCGACGCGGCCGACAGCTTCGCCGTCAGCTACATCCTGAGCGACGCCTGCCACGCGACGGCCAAGCCGCTGGTCAGCGCCTCGGTGATCGGCATGACCGGTTATGCCGGCGCCTTCTGCGGCGGGGGCCCGAGCTATCGCGCGGTCTTCCCCGACGTCTCGGTCGACGGTGGCACCTGTGCGAGCGTCGGCGTGCTGGGCACGGCCGTCGCGGTCCTGGGCAGCCTGCAGGCTCATCTCGCGCTGCATCTGCTGCTGGGCTTTCAGCCCAGCGTGCTGGGCCGCGTCGTCACCTTCGATGCCAAGCGCCTCGCCTTCGGGGGCTTCGGTTTTGCCGGCACGCCGGAGCCGGAGACAGCCGTCCCCTTCATCGCCGCCGCAGCGGTAACCGCCGACGATCTCGTGGTCGATCTGCGCAGTCTCGAGGAGGCGCCGCAATCGCCCTTCGCCGGCGCGCGGCGCATCGGCGTCGAGGGAATCGACGTGCTCGTCGGGCAACCAATGCCGCGGGGACGCATTGTGCTTTGTTGCCGAAGCGGCCAGCGCGCCCTTGCGGCCGCCGACCGGCTGCGTGAACGGGGGGTGGCCGACCTGGCGCTGGTGGCTCTGGGCTAGCCCACCCGGAGGTGACAATGACTTTGCACACGACGGACAAGAGCGTCCTCAATCACATCGAGCGGCTGGTGACCGAGGAGAAGGAACTCTACGCCAAGAGCGAGATGTCCGACGCCCAGCGCACGCGCTTGACGATCATCAACGTCGAGCTCGACCAATGCTGGGATCTCCTGCGCCAGCGCCGCGCCCTGCGCGAGTTCGGCCGCGACCCCGACGAGGCCGACCTGCGGCCGGCGAAGGTGGTCGAGAACTACAAGGGGTAGTCTTCTTCGTCTTCCGGACCGCGCGCATCCTGCGCGCTCATGATCATGAGCGCGCAGGATGCGCGCGGTCCGGAAGAGCATGAGTCGGCGAGACTCAGCCCGGCCCCGCGCCCTGCACGCCCACATACAGCGCGTACAGCGACTGGCTCGCCGCCATGAACAGGCGGTTGCGCTTGGGGCCGCCGAAGCAGACGTTGCCGCATACCTCGGGTAGCCGGATGCGGCCCAAGAGTTTGCCCTCCGAGTTCCACACCGTGACGCCGCTGTAACCGACGTTGCGGCCGGCATTGCTGGAGATCCAGACATTGCCGAACACGTCGCAGCGCAGCCCGTCCGGTCCGCACTTGATCCCGTCGATCATGAAGTCGCTGAACAGCTTGCGGTTCGACACCTTGTTGTCGGTGCCGACGGTGAAGGAATAGACCTCGCCCTTGCCGCCCGGCCCGGTGTCGCCCGGCCCCTTGCCGGTGCTCGCGACGTAAATCGTCTTGTAGTCGGGCGAGAAGCAGAGGCCGTTGGGATCGGGCACCTGTTCCTCGGTGATCACCAGATCGATGCGGCCGCTGGGATCGATGCGATAGCAGTTGGTCGGCAACTCGCGCTTGGCCACGGTGCCGATGCCCGGCGGCTGGCCGAGCCGCGGGTTGATCTTGCCGTCGGGATTGCTCGGCCCGCCCGCAACGTCGGGCGTTCCTTCATAGAGCTGGCCGCCGTACGGCGGATCGGTGAACCAGTAGCTGCCGTCGGGATGGGCCACGACGTCGTTGGGCGAGTTGAGCCGCTTGCCCTGGAACGCTTCGGCCAGCACCGTCGCCGAGCCGTCGAGCTCGTAGCGCACGACGCGCCGTGTCAGGTGCTCGCACGAGAGCTGGCGGCCCTGGAAGTCGAAGGTGTTGCCGTTGCTGTTGTTGGACGGGCTGCGGAAGGTGCTGACGCGGCCGTTGTCCTCGATCCAGCGCAGCTGGCGATTGTTCGGGATGTCGCTCCATACGAGATAGCGACCCTGCGCGTTCCACGCCGGTCCCTCCGACCACAGCGCGCCGGTCCACAGCCGCTGGATGGGCGCATTGGGCTGGCGCAATGAGTTGAAGACCGGATCGACCGTGATGACGTCGGGATCCGTGAAATAAACATTGGGTGGCCCGTTCGGGCCAAAGTCGCGCGGTGGTGTCGTGACGGTGGACGGTGGTGTGGCCGGGCCCGCCGCCGCCGCGGGCGGCTGCTGGGCGAAGGCCCGTCCGGCCAAGACGGTTGCCGCCGTCACGCCGGCCACCCCGACGAGCGCGCGACGGGACACCGTCGCTCCGCCCTTATCCTCGAATCGCTTCGATGAGCTCATGAGCGTCACTCCCAACGGTTTTTCGTTGTGTGAACTTTATCAGGGCAAGGAAGTACGCGGACGCATACCTAAGTGGCCGCGCGCTACTGGCTCTTCTTCTCCCAGCGCGCGGCGGCGGCATCGTCGCCGTCGTGGGCGCCGACCCATTTATCGCCGGCCGGCGTCTCTTCCAGCTTCCAGAACGGTGCCTTGGTCTTGAGCCAGTCTACCAGGAATTCGCAGGCCTCGAAGGCGGCCTCGCGATGAGGTGAGCCGACGGCCACCAGCACGATGCGGTCGCCCGCCTCCATGCGGCCGTAGCGATGCACAATGAGTGTAGCCTCGAGCGGCCAGCGGCGGTTGGCCTCGGCCTCGATGTCTACAAGCGCCTTCTCGGTCATGCCGGGATAGTGTTCCAGGGTCAGCGCATCGATGCGATCGCGATGCAGGCCCTCGCGCACATGCATCTCGCGCACCAGGCCCACGAACACGGCGAGACCGCCGATACGCTTGTTGCCCTTGGTCAGCCGGTCGAGCTCGGCGCCGACGTCGAAGTCGCCTTCCTGGACCCGCACCGTCATGTCAGCCTCCCGTGAAGGGCGGGAAGAACGCGACCTCGCGCGCGCCGCCGATCGGCACGTCGAAGGTCGCGGTGCGCTGGTCGACCGCCGCGCCGAAGGCCGCGCCCTCGGCCAGCGCCTCGGCATGGCCGGTGCTGCGGCCGCGCAGCCAGACCACCAGATCGCCGACGGTCTTCACCTCGGCCGGCGGTGCCACTTCCTCGTCGGCCATGCCGACGGTGCGTTTCATCCAGGCGAAGTAGCGAACCTTCATGTGGGCCCGCCTTCGGCCATGTGACGCAGGCCGGTGCGCAGGTAGTCGTAGCCGGTGATCAGGGTGAGGGCGGCAGCGGCCCAGATCAGCACCAAGCCGATCTGACCAACGACGGGTGGAACGGCGTCGCCCAGCAGCAGGATGGTGATGGCGCCCATCTGGGCGCCGGTCTTCCACTTGGCGAGCTGGCTCACCGGCACGCCGATCTTGAGCTCGGCCAAGAACTCGCGCAGGCCCGAGACCAGGATTTCGCGCGCCAGGATGATCAGGGCGGCGAGCACGTTCAAGCCCTTGAGCGTACCGCTGTCGACCAGCATCACCAGCGCCGCCGCCACCAGGAGCTTGTCGGCAATCGGGTCGAGGAAGCGGCCGAACCGCGAGATCTGGTGATAGCGGCGGGCGAAATAGCCGTCGAACCAGTCGGTGATGCAGGCGATCGCGAACAGGCTCGCCGACAGCCACTGCGCCCAGCCGTGGTCGAGCCAGAAACAGGCGACCACCAGCGGAATCGCCGCAATTCGCGACAGCGTCAGCAGGTTGGGGAGGCTGAACATGTCCGTCCTTCTTAGCGACCGCCCCGGAAGTGGTCATGGATTTTCTGGGCAAGCGCGTCGGAGATGCCTGCCACCGCCTTGATGTCCTCCAGGGTGGCGACGGCGACCGCACGGGCGCTGCCAAAATGATGCAGCAGGGCGCGCTTGCGGCCGGCGCCGATGCCCGGCACCTCGTCGAGCGCGGACTTGGTGATGTCGGCGGCGCGGCGCGTGCGATGCGTCCCGATGGCGAAGCGATGCGCCTCGTCGCGCAGCCGCTGCAGGAAATACAGCACCGGATCGCGCGGCTCGAGCGAGAAGGGCGGCCTGCCGGGCATGAAGAAGCGCTCGCGGCCGGCGTCGCGGTCGGGCCCCTTGGCGATGCCGACGATGGCAATGTCCTCCAGGCCGAGCTCGCTCAGCACCTGGCGCGCCACTTCGAGCTGGCCCTGGCCGCCGTCGATCAGCACCAGGTCGGGCCAGCT
The DNA here is from genome assembly GCA_021732285.1 of Reyranella sp. GTDB lineage: Bacteria > Pseudomonadota > Alphaproteobacteria > Reyranellales > Reyranellaceae > Reyranella. Next base: position 41,567 of record JAKFVH010000040.1, read on the forward strand.
CTCGTCGTCGCGCTCGGGATCCTCGCGCAGCGCGCGGCCGAAGCGGCGCGTCAGGACCTCGCGCATCATGGCGAAGTCGTCGCCGGCGGCACCCTCGGTCTTGATGTTGAACTTGCGATAGGAATTCTTGATGAAGCCGTCCGCTCCGGCCACCACCATGGCGCCGATCGGCGCCGTGCCTTGGATATGGCTGTTGTCGTAGATTTCTATGCGCTCGGGCGGGCTGTCGAGCTTGAAGACGCGGGCCACGCCTTCCAGCAGCTGGCGCTGCGTGCCGCGCTCGGCCATGCGCCGCGCCAGTGCTTCGCGGGCGTTGACCACGGCCTGGTCGAGCGCGTCCTTCTGGTCGCCGCGCTTGGGATGGCGGATCTCGACCTTGTGGCCGGCGGTCAGGGCCAGCGCGCTTTCCAGCAGCTCGCGCTCGGTGACGTCGTGGCTGGTCAGAATCAGCTTGGGTGCCTCTCGCGATTCGTAGAACTGGCCGATGAAGGCCGACAGCACGGCGGGCTCGTCGAGATCCTTGGTGTGGCTCGGGAAATAGGCGCGATTGCCGAGGTTTTGGCCGGCGCGCAGGAAGAACACTTGCACGCACATCTGGCCGCCCTCGGCGTGCACGGCGAAGATGTCGGCCTCGTCGATCGAGGGCAGGCTGATCGACTGGTGCGACTGGATATGGGCCAGCGCGCGGATACGGTCGCGCAGGACAGCGGCGCGTTCGAATTCGAGACCGACCGAGGCCTGGTCCATGCGCTGGGACAATGCCTGCTGGACCTCGCGGTTGCGGCCGCCCAGGAAGCCGCGCACCTCGTCGACGATGGCGCCGTACTCGGTGTGGTCGATGCGGCCGACGCAGGGCGCCGTGCAGCGCTTGATCTGGTACTGCAGGCAGGGCCGGGTGCGGGTCGAGAACACGCCGTCGGAGCACGAGCGCAGCGGGAAGGCGCGCTGCAGCGCGTAGAGGGTGCGGTTGACGGCGGTGGCCGAGGCGAACGGGCCGAAATACTCGTTCTTCGGGTCACGCACGCCCCTGTGCTTGGCGAGCTGCGGCCATTCGGTGTCGCGGCGGATGACGATGTAGGGGAACGACTTGTCGTCGCGTAAGAGCACGTTGAAGCGCGGCTTGAAGCGCTTGATGTAGTTGTTCTCGAGCAGCAGGGCCTCGGCCTCGCTGTCGGTGACCGCGAACTCCATGGTCTTGGTGCCCGAGACCATGCGCAGCAGGCGGTTGTCGAGCCGCGTCGGCTGGGTGTAGGCGGCCACGCGGCTGCGCAATGAGCGCGCCTTGCCGACGTAGAGGACCTCGCCGTCGGCCGCGATCATGCGATACACGCCGGGCTTGCGCGGCAGGGTGTGCACGAACTCGCCGATGATGCGCATGCCGTCGGCCAGCGAGCCTTCGCTGGGCGGTGCCTCATCGGCTTGTTTCAGGTCGGTGTCGGTTTCGTCACTCACGAGGTCCTGCCGCAAGGCGCCATGCCTACGCCGGCGCCGGGTTGCAAGACAGTGGGCCACGAAGGGCCCTTTGGGGAGCCCATGTGGGGAAGTCTGTGAACAAGCCCGGTGTCAGCCTACCGTTGCGCCATCGTCACTGTATTGACTCAATGTATGGGCGATGGCAGCAGCCCACTAGGTAGGTGTTAATCGCCTGATTTCAATACGGAATTTAACCTGGGGACGGTCTGAATATATCACTGGTAGCGGCAGACGTTCGTGGTTTGATCCGATCGTCTGCCGCGTTCCAATGTGTGGGTAAGTTCGGTCGCTTTACAGCACCGACAGCATCCGTCCGACCAACGGATGGCGCACCACGTCCTTGTCCGTCAGGCGCACGACGGCGACGTCGTCGAGCCCTTCCAGCTTCTGGCCGATGGTGCCCAGGCCCGACAGTTCGGGCAGCAGGTCGGTCTGATCGGGGTCGCCGGTCATGACCATGGTCGAGTGCCAGCCCAGCCGCGTCAGCAGCATCTTGAGCTGCCCGTAGGTGCAGTTCTGGGCCTCGTCGATCAGAACGAAGCTGTTGTTGAGCGTGCGGCCGCGCATGAAGGCCACGGGGGCGATCTCGATGGTGCCGTCGTCGAGATGCTGGCGCAGGCGCTTGGCGCCCAGGCGGTCGTTCAGCGCGTCCCACAGGGGGCGCAGGTAGGGATCGAGCTTCTCGCGCATGTCGCCGGGCAGGAAGCCCAGGTTCTCGCCGGCTTCCACGGCCGGCCGGGACAGCACGATTCGCGTGACGCTACCGGACTCCAGGGCTTCGACGGCGGCGGAAATCGCCAAGTAGGTCTTGCCGGTGCCGGCGGGCCCCAGGGCCACCGTCAGCGGTTTGGAGTCTATGGCCTCCATCAATATTCGTTGGTTGTCGCTCCTGGGTCGGATTTTTCGGATGTAGCTCTGATCGCGGTCGTTCGCCGGAGTGTGGTCGAAGACAAGGTTGTGAATACGGGCGCTATCGATGGCGTGCAGCTTGGCGCGGCGTGCGGCGCGTTTGGCCATATTCGTACTCCGGAGGCTTGGTCAGAGGAGCGGGAACCGGTCGCCCAAAAGCAAAACGCCCCCGCAAGCGGAGGCGTTGGCGATCGGTGGTCAGGCGGAGGGTGATGCTGACAGGACACGCGGTGGGGAATCCACCGGTGATCTGATTTCCGTCGGGGTACGAACACCTCGGACGGATAAGCACCTCCTTCAGCTACCGAAGGAAGGGTACCGCGATTGAGGCGCCCCGGCCACAATATTGTGGGTCGGAACGCAAAATTCACACTATGGAAAGGGGGTTGTAACCTCTGCTGCCCGGTCATGGACCAGGCGGCCGGCAGCGTAGGTGGCCTGCACGGCGCGGTCGTCAGCGAGCGTCATCTGGATGAAGAGCTGCTCGGCGAAGTCGCGGGCGAAGTTCATGCGGAAGTCGATCAAGGGCGTCGAGCGCATGTCGAGCACCACGAGGTCGGCCTCCATGCCCGGGGCGATGCTGCCGATGCGATCGTCGAGATACATCGCCCGCGCCGAGCCTCGGGTGGCGAGATAGTAGGCGTGGCCGGCCGACAGCGACTGGCGATTGAGCTGGGCCGCCTTGTAGGCCTCGCCCAGGGTGGCGAGCATCGAGAACGACGTGCCGGCGCCGATGTCGGTGCCGAGCCCTGCTCGCACCGGCCGCTCGGCTTTGACCACGCGGCTGAGATTGAGCGTGCCGCTGCCCAGGAAGAAGTTGGAGGTCGGGCAGTGGGAGAGAGCGGCGCCGCAGTCGTGCAGCCGCTGCAACTCGGGCTCCTCCAGCCAGATGCCGTGGCCGAACACGGCGCGTTGGCCGCACAGCCCGTGGTGATCGTAGACGTCGAGATAGCCGCGCCGGTCGGGGTACAGCTCCTTGATCCAGGCGACCTCGGCCTCAGTTTCCGCGATATGCGTCTGCATCAGGCAATCGCCGTGCTCGCGCCACAGCGCGCCGGCGGCCGACAGTTGCTCCGGCGAACTCGATCCGGCGTAGCGTGGCGTGATGGCATAGAGCAGCCGGCCGCGGCCGTGCCATTTGGCGATCAGCGCCTTCGATTGGTCGTAGCCCGTCTGAGGCGTATCGCGGAGCGCCTCCGGTGCATTGCGGTCCATCAGCACCTTGCCGGCGGCGAGCCGCATGCCGAGCTTCTCGGCCTCTTCGAACAGCACGTCGACCGAGTGCGGATGGACGGTGCAGTAGACGCAGCTCGTGGTGACGCCGTTGCGCAGGTTCTCGCGCAGGAAGGTGCGGGCGACGCTGCGGGCATATTCCCTGTCGGCGAATTTCAGCTCGGCGGGGAAGGTGTACTGGTTCAGCCAGTCGAGCAGCTGCGCGCCGTAGGCCGCCATCATCGGCGTCTGCGGAAAGTGGACATGGGTGTCGATGAAGCCCGCCGAGATCAGCGCGTCCTTGCCGAAGTCGCGGATCTCGATGCCGGCCGGCAGCTCGCTTGCCACGCGGCTCGCCGGTCCGACATGCGTGATGCGCCCGCCCGCCATGGCGACGATGGCGTCGGGCTCGTGGACCATCGTCTTGTCGAGGCCTTCCTGAAACGGATCGCCGGTGAAGCTGAGCATCGGTCCCCGGACGGCGACCGCTCCAGGCAGCAGAGCATGCGGCGGCCATTCGGACATGGCCCACCATAGCAGGCGGATGCGGAAAGTGTGCGAAATGCCACTTATTTGCAACGCATGCCGCTCTATCGTGCGGCTCGACATGGGGGTCCAGATGATCGGCATCAGCGTGGCCGTGATGCTGCTGGCGACGCTCGGTGGAGCGTGGGGCTGGCGCGTCGGAACCAAGCGGCTTTACCGCCACAGCGTCTTTGACGGCCGCGACGAGCGAACCGAGCTCCGCTGGCGTACGGTGGAACGCTATCTGCTGACACTGCTCTACGCCGCGTCGGTCGCGGCCGGCGCCGCCGTGCTGATCGCCATGATGGCCCGGCACTGATCTGCGTTTGGCCTTGGCGAGATATGCGCCATGCAACCTGTGATAGCGGAGACGTTCCGCATCCAACCTTGCCAGAATGGGCGGACCAAACCGGCGGGGAGATCAAAGGTGGTCCGATTCCTGAAATTCAGCGCCTGGGCTCTTGGCCTGCTGGCGGCATCGGCGACCATGGCGGGCCAGGCGGCCGCCCAGGTCAGCGTCATCATCCAGAACCAGCAGGCTCAGACGATCTACGTCGCCTTCACGCTCGGTGCCGGGCAGGCTCCCGGCCCCATCAACTGGGGCACCTGCAGCGGCTCCGTCAGCAACAACCAGGCAGTCCTGACGTCGGGCACGACCTGCAAGGCGACGGTGCCGACGTTGGCCGGCTCGTCGCGCTTCTGTGCCTCGACAAGCTCGATGGGAACGACGCCGAACTGCTATCTGGCGCAGACCAACCACCAGACCATGATCGAGACGACCTTCGGCTCCGGCTCGAACGGTTGCACCTCCTCGAGCATGACGAGCTGCGTCTGGTACGACATTAGCGTCATTCCCGCGAATTGCACGGATCAGCAGTGGGTGAGCCCGACCTGGTGTTCGAACACGGGCGGTGCCGCCTACAATTTGCCGGTGGCGCTCATATGTCCCGGACAGCCGACCTTCACCTGCCAGGGCCCGACGAGCAGCACCTGGGGCAATTCCAACTATCCCGGCAACTGCGGCAACCCGAACGCGACATGTGTCGGCAACAGCCAGAGCTGCGTGAATGCCTACTTCTATCCCATGTTCCAGGGCCCAGGCAGCGCGTACCAGCCGGTTGCCCAGTGTCCGCAGGGGTCTGCGCTGCAGATCATGTTCTTGGCGGGGCCGTAGCAGTGAGCGGCGGTCGGACGGGCAGTCGTGGACATCGTGGGCGACGTTGAACCTCCCGCGCCGCCAACCTTTCGTTCATTAGAAACTGTGGCGATTGCCCTCGTGCGGTGGGCTCGGCCGCGCCCCGGTCAAATGTGATCCATCACCCATAGCAGGAGTGTCACGCCGCCGAAGTACGCACAGACGAGCAATACGGCATAGCGCTCGGGCCACGAGATTGTTGGCTGCCGCTCCGGCTCATCCTGTCGAGCAATCATCGGGTGATCGGCCATCGGTCGTTGCATAGCAGAGGGCCAACCTCATGCAAACAGAGGCTGCGACCACATGGGTCGACGTTTCTGCCGAAGCGTGAGCGAGGAAACGATCCGTTTCCCCGCAAAAACCAAGGGGCTAGCGTCTGCTAACCCCCTTGGTTGTCTTGGTGGAGCCAGACGGGATCGAACCGCCGACCTCTACAATGCCATGTGGAAATGACCGCCTTTCCTGTGGTTCCCCGAATTTACCCACGCTTTCGATCCTGTTAGGCACGACCAACTAACGACGAATGGTTCGACTGGGAGCCTCGCTGGGCCTCAACCTTTGAAAACAAGCCATGGTCACCGGTCATCGCACCTGGTCGAGTGGGATGGCCTGTTGCTGGATGGCTGGGCGCCAATTGTTGGCTGTGTTGGGCCAGTTCCAGCCGCATAATCCTTTGGGACGAGAGTTGGCCTACCTAGCCTCACTGTTTGCTCGCTGCGCCATCTCGGCTCCCGACCTCCCGCGCCGCGACTTAGTCGCCCTCACATTCTGAACTTGGACGCGCCCAATCAAGCGGGCAACAGTTGGCATATTGCGAGGCGCCTTCGCAGGAGTCCCCAGTTTTTTTGGGATGTCTCCGACGTCTCAACCGATTTTTCCAGAAACGGTTATCGGAAGCTCACTGCCGCAAAGAACCGCGGCGTGGTGGCGCCCATGCAAAACGGTATCGCTCAATTGTTTCGACATTCCAACTGCGGCGTTTAGCGGCAATCTCCTGCTGCACCCGGGCAGGGCGTACGTTGAGTACCGATACCAGCACTGCGGACGCCAAGGGCAGCGACTGCGCTAGCATGAACACCGACCACAAGCGTGCCTCAGGATCAATTGCTCCGACGCTAGTCCACAGCACGATCGCTCCGAGCCACAGCAGCACGGTCAGCACCGTCTCACCACGCGCCATGCCCAGCGCTAACGACAGCGTCGCGCGCTCGTCCATCTTGGGGGTGCGCATGAAGGGCAGGCGGCTGGTCATCAGGCCGTAGATCACCGCGCGGCCCACCGTGTAGGTGAGCGCCAACCCGGCCAGCGATGCGACGATGCTCTGACGGAAGGTGCAGCGCACGCGATCGGCGTAGAGCCCGAACGTACAGAGCAGCTTAAAGATGAAGATGCCGATGCTCGGCAGGATGAACTCGGCCGGCGGCAGGCCGACCGGCTTGATGCCGAACAGCGGCGGCACAATCACAGCCAAGAGCCAAGCAAGTCCAGACCAGATGAAGATAAGGTTTAGGGCATCGGCGAACCACGGCATCCAGCCCGAGAGGAAGTAATACTTCTGCCAGAAAGTCAGCTTAGTCGAGTTGGAGAGCATCTTCCCGGCATGCGCCTTCATGATCTGCATGGCGCCGTAGGCCCAGCGGAAGCGCTGCTTCTTGTAGCCGGCGAAATGATCGGGCGTCAGGCCATGGCCGAAGCGCTCGCGGCTGTACATGGCGCCGTAACCCTTCTCCATCAGGCGGAGCCCAAGCTCGGTGTCCTCGGTGATGCACCAGCTCGCCCAGCCGCCCAGCTCCTCCATCAGGTCGCGGCGCACCAGGGTCATGGTGCCGTGCTGGATGATGGCGTCATGTTCGTTGCGCACAGACATGCCGATATCGAAGAAGCCGGCGTACTCCCAGTTCAGCATCTCCTTGAAGTCATCGCCCTTCCAGTCGTGATGGTCCTGCGGCGCCTGCACATAGGATATCTTGGCGTCGTCGAAATATGGCACCAGCGCCTTCAGCCAGTCCGGCCGCACCATGTAGTCGCTGTCGACAATGCCAATGACCTTGGTATCCGGCGGTGTCTGGCTTAGCAGGTAATTCAGCGCGCCGGCCTTGAAGCCCTTCATGACATCGAAGTGGAAAAAGCGGAAGCGCTCGCCGAGTCGGGCGCAGTAGTCCTGCACCGGGCGCCACACCGCGGGATCCTTGGTGTTGTTGTCGATGACGATGACTTCAAAGTCGGGATAGTCGAGCTTGGCCAGCGAATCGAGGGTCTGGATCACCATCGCCGGCGGCTCGTTGCAGATGGCGAGGTGCAGCGAGACTTTCGGCCACAAGCGATCGGCCGGCTGGCGCGCGATCATCTCGGCGGCCGGCAAGGCCTCGCGCTGCCAGTGCCGGCGCCAGATCGTCTCTACCAATTCCACCGCCTGGACCAGTGCCACGGCGAGGCTCAGCAGCAGAAAGAAGGCAAGTACGCCCCAGCCGATCGACTCGCTGGTCAACATATAGGTGCCGGCCGCGACCGAAGCACCGTAGACGACTACACTGGTGGAAAGCGCAACTAAGCCGCAGAAGGCGAACTGTCCCACCGGCCGCACATCCGACCAGCGCCACAGGAAGACCACCATCAGCGGCAGCGCCGCAGCGAACGAGCAGGCGGCGTAGAGCCACCACAACGGCAAGGTCTCGATCGGGCCGGTCCACTCAAACTTCTGATCGCGATCGGCATCCCACAGGCCCCAGTAGCCACCCGCCTTCCCTTCAAGGTCGTAAGACTTCCAGGGCTGGTCGATCGCTTCGACCACGAAATATCCGATGCTCTGCGATTTCAGCCAAGCGACCATGTCCCGCACGTTCTTCGCCTGCTCGGCAGGCGTGGCTCGCTTGATCAGGCCGCTATCTGGGCTGCGCCGTTCCGCGCCGTTCGACGGCCAGCCGACCTCGGTGACAATGATTTCCTTGTTGGGGAAGGCCTTGCGCAGCTGGCCAATCTTGTTCTTGAGATACTCGAGCGGCGCCTCGCTCGACTTCTCGTCCCAGTAGGGCAGGATGTGCACGGCGAGATAGTCGACCTCGCTGGCGAGCTCGGGATGCTCCAGCCAAACGTACCATGGCTCGGCGGTGCTGACCGGCACCTTGACGTTGCGCTTGACGTTCCTGATCTCGCGGATGAGCTGGGCCGGGCTGGTGGCGTTGGGATCGCGCAGGTTCTTCTGGCCGTCCCAGCGCAGGATGTTCTCGTTGCCGACCAGCACGCGCTCGATGTTGGGGTTCTGGTTGGCCATGCGGATCAGCGCCCGCGTCTCCTCGGCGTTGACCTCGCTCGCCTCCCGGCCGAAGTGCTTTTTGGCCTCGTTGGCGCTGTAGATCCACGCGCCGGGTACCAATTTGAGCCCGACCTTGGCCGCTGCCTCGGCCATATATTCGCTGCCATCGGCCGCGTGATAGGTTCGGATAGTGTCGATCTTGCCGGCGAGCATGGCGAAGTCGCGCTCGATCTGGTCACGGCGCGGTTTGACAACGTCGGCTTGCCCATCGGTGAAGGCGGTGTGCAGGAAGTTCGCGACGCTGCTCGACTTGTTGGCGATCGGATACTGGTCCTTGGCCCAAGGTACGTACGTTACGCCATGCAATGGGCCCTCAATATCGGCTGCGGACAGGTGCCTGTCGAACAATCGCCAGCCGGCGACGGTGGCCGCCGCTGCAAGAATTAGGACCAATCCCAACTTGTGGAGCGCCAGGATTTTCGCCGCCAGGTACGCAACGATATCCAAAACGTGGCGTGCCTCTTTGGCACCATACCCAATCGGCGCTTGCTGCCTATCCCTAGCTTGTTCTTGTCTGCCCGATGAAAGGCTACTCCGGAACAACCAGACGATCGGATGAAAGTACTCTCTCGAGACGTAGACAAATTCGCGAACTATAGATTTTGCAACTGATGGTGCCAGATGTGGCGTTGTTCCCTCATCACTCGAGGCTCTTGCCTTGTTGTTCGCGTTCCCTAACTTTGGCGTGTCCCGAAAAAAGGCAGCCAGTAGGCCGAAATACTCGGCTACGACGCTGACCACCTCTCGCCAGACAAGCGTCGTTAGCTCCGCAAGATTTGTCGGAGCCTTAGCCACGAAAAATTCTCTTAATCATTCGCCACGCTTCCCTCAGTACGTACGATATGAACACCGCCACATCGACCGTGAACACGAAGTACTCAAGGAATGGACCTGCTACCGTGATATATTGCGGCAAGCCCAAAATTTCCAGCCAGTGGACAAAAAAGTTTAGTCCCACTGCAGCCAACGACACAATACAGAACAACACGGTTGCAATGAGCACGTGCGCTGTAAACTCGCCGAGAAATCTTAGGGCCTCCCAAAGATCGAAGGCTCTCTCATTTTGCTCTAAACTTTGAACCCCCGTTTTCGTGTCCAATGCTCTCCCCTCTCCCCGCGATCCGTTCTGCATTCCATTGTCTTTAGGAATGCACTTAGCACTGGCATTGTCCAGCAGCATTCTCTCCAAGATTGTGACTGCATGCTTCGGTTCAATGCAACGGCGGGCGGCGGGAGCTCGGCCAGCGGCATCAACGGGCTTCAGCATGCCCGCTAGGCGCTTCGGCTCTTTGTCCGTCATGCCGGTGCCGGTGCGGACGGCGTAGTGCAGGTGGCCGTCGTCGGTGTAGTCGCCCAGCAGCTGCGCGCCAAGGTGCGGACGGCTCCCTCGGGATCGATCCAGCCGACGACTACGAACTCCTCGCGATTGAGGCACTTCGACTCACCCGAGCCGAGCGCTTCGCACCACCCCCGCCCGAGCGCCTTCTTGACCTCCTGCTACAGGGCCACGATCAATGATTAACCGCCTGTCCGGAATTCTACTGTCTCACCCAAGGGGTGCAGTCCATTATCCTCGGCAGCAGATCGGGTAGCGGAAGCTGCGGAAACGTCCGGCGCACCAAGTGCGGGAAACACCACCGATCCGGCCGATGCGGCCACTTACTGTGGGGCCGACTTTGGGTCCGGATGGTCGGCTTCGGCGGCGCAGCGGTCGTGCTGATGGCGATGCTCGGCGGCACCTAGGGGTGGCACGTCGGCGTGGCGTCTCTATCGTCCCTCCTAATTTCGACCTAGCGGATGAGCAAGGCGTCGCCCGATGCAATCGCCGGCGCAACCTCGAGCGGTTCCTGTTCGCCACGCTCCATCCGGCGAGCGTCGCCGCCAGCGCCGTCGTCGCCATGCTGATGATGAAGCGCTGAAAAGACGAAGGCCCGACCGTCGCCGGTCAGGCCTTCGATGATGGTGGAGCCAGACGGGATCGAACCGTCGACCTCTACAATGCCATTGTAGCGCTCTCCCAGCTGAGCTATGGCCCCGAAAATTCGGTCTGGGCGGCGCGAGGTATAATTCCTGCCTCGCGACGTGGCAACACCGCCTAGCGGTCGCCCTCGCCCTTGTCGTCCTCGACTTCGACCTCGACCTCCAGGTCCTCGGCGTCGTCGGCGAGATCGTCGGCCTCTTCCAAGGCCTCGTCGCCCTCGACATCGGGCAACTCGTCTCCCGCCAGCGCCGCCTCGTCGCTCTTCTTCTTGGCCGCCAACTTGGCGGCCGCAGCTGCCGCAGCTGCCGTCGCAGCCGCCGCCGCGGCGGTCGCGCCGCGACCGCGACGGACCTTCACGAAGTCCTCGCGATCGTGTTCACGCCCGCACTTGGGGCATTTGATCGGCCCCTTGTTCAGGTCGTAGAAACGCGCAGCACAGCTCTGGCAGGTGCGCTTAGTACCCCAGCTCGCTTTGACCACGCAGAAACTCCCGGAAATTCCGCAGAAATCGGCCGAATCGGCCGCGAGGGAGGGCGTATGTCACGCGTCTTTCACCCTGTCAAAACCAAATTCCTCCATGGTACGAGGCAGCGGCGTCGCATTTTCGCCGCCTTTTCGGGAGGCCGTCCTGTCATTGCGAGCCCAATCGGCCAAGCTTGTCGCCCGTCCGGTCGGCCGCCTGCAGGGCCGGGTGCGCGCCCCGGGCGATAAATCGGTGTCCCATCGCGCCCTGATGCTGGGCGCCCTGGCCCTGGGCGAGACCACGGTCCGCGGCCTGCTCGAGGGCGAGGACGTGCTGGCCACCGCCGCGGCGCTCAGGGCGCTGGGTGCGGAAGTGACGCATGAGCGCGAGGCCGGCCCCATACCCGGTAGCTTGTGGCGTGTCCGCGGCTTCGGCGTCGGCGGCGGCCGCGAGCCGGCCGACGTGCTGGAGCTTGGCAACTCCGGCACCTCGGCGCGGCTGCTGGCCGGCATCCTTGCCAGCCATCCCTTCACCAGCGTCCTGACCGGCGATGCCTCGCTGCGGCGGCGGCCGATGCAGCGGATCATCGAGCCGCTGACGCGCATGGGCGCCCGCTTCGAGGGCCGCGAGGGCGGCCGCCTGCCGCTCGCCATCGTCGGCACCGACGAGATGGTCCCCATCGAGTACCGCCTGCCGGTAGCCTCGGCGCAGGTGAAGAGCGCCATCCTGCTGGCCGGCCTCAACACCGCGGGCGAGACCAGCGTGATCGAGCCCGAAGCCACACGCGACCACACCGAGCGCATGCTGCGCCATTTCGGCGCCGAGGTGCGCGTGGCGCCGGCCGAAGGTGGCGGCAAGCGCATCACCGTGATCGGCTGGCCCGAGCTTTTGGGCCGCGACATCGTCGTGCCGGGCGATCCCTCGTCGGCGGCCTTCGCCGTCGTCGCCGCCGCGATCCGGCCGGGCAGCGATATCACGGTCGAGAATGTCGGGGTCAATCCGCTGCGCGCTGGCCTCTACCAGACGCTGCGTGACATGGGCGCCGACATCGCCTTCGAGCATGAACGCGAGATCGGCGGCGAGCCGGTGGCGGACCTGCGCGTCAAAGGCAGTGCGCTGAAGGGCGTCGAAGTGCCGGCCGAGCGCGCGCCGTCGATGATCGACGAATATCCCATCCTCGCCATCGCCGCGGCCTGCGCCAAGGGCACGACACGCATGCTGGGCTTGGCTGAACTGCGGGCCAAGGAGAGCGATCGCCTGGCCAGCGTCTCGGCCGGTTTGTCAGCCAATGGCGTGAAGCACGAAATGGGCGCCGCGGATTTGGTCGTGCACGGCACCGGCGCGCCGCCCGCTGGCGGCGGCGTGGTCGCAACGCATCTCGATCATCGCATCGCCATGTCGTTCCTGGTGCTGGGCCTCGCGGCGCGTGAGCCGGTGGCGGTCGACGACGGATCGCCGATCGATACGAGCTTCCCGGGCTTCGCCCAGTTGATGAACGGACTGGGTGCCCGTATCGAGGCGGCGTGAAACCCCTTTTGATCGCCATCGACGGACCATCGGCCTCCGGCAAGGGCACCCTCGCCAAGCGCCTGGCCGCCCATTTCAAGCTTCCGCACCTCGATACCGGGCTGCTTTATCGCGCGGTGGGTTGGGCCGCTGCGCATACCAGCCGCACCCCGGCAGACGCTGCCGCCGTCCTGAAGGCCGCCGACCTCGACAATCCGGCGCTGCGTACCGACGAGGCAGGCCAGGCGGCCTCGAAGGTTGGGGCGATCCCGGAGGTCCGGACCAACCTCTTGAAATTCCAGAAAGAATTCGCATATCAGGCATCGGGCGCCGTGCTCGACGGGCGCGATATCGGGACCGTGATCTGCCCCGACGCGCCAGTGAAATTGTTCGTCACGGCAAGCCTGGATGCGCGGGTCGAGCGCCGGTACCAGGAGTTGCGCGAGCGGGGTGCCGACACTATAAAGCCGCGCGTTCTTGCCGAGATGGCGGAGCGGGACCGTCGCGACAGCGAACGGGCGGCTGCACCTCTGACAGCCGCACCCGATGCTTACCACCTCGATACCAGCGACATGGATGCCGATGCGGCCTTCGCCGCGGCTTTGGCGTTCATAGCGAGCAAGGGCTTTCGATCCTCCGGGCCGTAAGTCGCCGCCGGCGGATCGCAGACACTTAAGCGGCGACTGCGACCGGGGGCACCCGGCCGCGGTTCTTTTAGGCAGTGGATCCGCCGGACTTAACCGGTTGGCCGACGGGCGGCAGCGTTTCGCCCGGGATCGATGAAGGAAGAGGTTTTGAATGGCCAAGGGCAGCGCCCTGCGTAAAACGTCGAACGACGCCGCCAGCGCGGAGTTCGCAGCACTCCTCGAGGAATCGCTCGGCGGTTCCGCGAGCTTCGAAGGCACGGTCGTCAAGGGCCGCGTCATTCGTATCGCCAATGATTTCGTCGTGGTCGATGTCGGACTGAAGTCCGAAGGCCGCGTCGCCATCCGTGAATTCGCCAACGGCGGCACCGGCGCTCCCGAAGTGCGCGAAGGCGACACGGTCGACATCTTCGTCGACCGCATGGAGAACAAGGACGGCGAAGCCGTCCTGTCGCGCGACAAGGCACGTCGCGAGGAAGCCTGGACGATCCTCGAGAAGGCGTTCACCGACCAGGAACGTGTCATGGGCACGATCTTCGGCCGCGTGAAGGGCGGCTTCACGGTCGACCTGTCGGGCGCCGTGGCCTTCCTGCCGGGCAGCCAGGTCGACGTCCGTCCCGTGCGCGACGTCGGCCCGCTGATGGGCCAGGCCCAGCAGTTCGCCATCCTCAAGATGGACCGCCGCCGCGGCAACATCGTCGTGTCGCGTCGCGCCGTCATGGAAGAGACCCGCGCCGAGGACCGCACCCGCCTGATGGGCGCGCTGTCCGAAGGCCAGGTGCTCGACGGTGTCGTGAAGAACATCACCGACTACGGCGCGTTCGTGGATCTGGGTGGCGTCGATGGCCTCCTGCATGTCACCGACATCGCCTGGAAGCGCATCAACCATCCGTCGGAAGCCCTCACCATCGGCCAGCAGGTCAAGGTGCAGGTCATCCGCTTCAACCCCGAGACGCAGCGCATCTCGCTCGGCATGAAGCAGCTGATGAGCGATCCGTGGGACGGCGCGGGTGCCAAGTACCCGGTCGGCCTGAAGCTCAAGGGCCGCGTCACCAACATCACCGACTACGGCGCCTTCGTGGAGCTGGAGCCGGGCGTCGAGGGTCTGGTGCATGTCTCCGAGATGAGCTGGACCAAGAAGAACGTCCATCCGGGCAAGATCGTGTCGACCTCGCAGGAAGTCGAAGTGATGGTGCTGGACGTCGACATGTCCAAGCGCCGCATCTCGCTCGGCCTCAAGCAGTGCATGGCCAATCCGTGGGAGAGCTTTGCCGAGCAATACCCGGCCGGCACCGAGCTCGAGGGCGAGGTCCGCAACATCACCGAGTTCGGCCTGTTCGTCGGCCTGCCCGGCGACATCGACGGCATGGTGCATCTCTCCGACCTGTCGTGGGACAAGGCCGGCGACGAGGCGATCCGCGACTACAAGAAGGGCGACCAGGTCAAGGTCAAGGTCCTCGACGTCGACATCGACAAGGAGCGCATCTCGCTCGGCATCAAGCAGCTCGCCAACGATCCGTTCGAGAAGGTGGGCGCCGTCGCCAAGAAGGGCGACGTGGTCACCGTCATCGTGGCCGGCATCCAGGACAACGGCATCGACGTCACGGTGCAGGACGGCATCCCGGGCTTCATCCGCAAGTCGGAGCTGAGCCGCGACCGCTCCGAGCAGCGTCCCGACCGCTACGCCATCGGCGACAAGCTCGACGCCAAGATCACCAACATCGACCGGGCCTCGCGCCGGGTGGTGCTGTCGGTCAAGGCGCGTGAGCTCGACGAGGAGAAGAAGGCGATGGCCGACTTCGGCTCGTCCGACTCGGGCGCCAGCCTGGGCGACATTCTCGGCGCGGCGCTCAGCCGGGCCCAGAAGAAGGACGAGAAGGAAGAAGAGGACAAGTAAGGTCGCCTCAGCGACCTTCGGGAAGGGCCGGCTCTCACCAAGAGCCGGCCTTTTTCCTTGTCCCGACCGGAGCGAAGCGAAGTGGAGGGATCTCCTCTTCAGATTTGGCTTATTTTTCCGAAAAAAGTCCCCTCGACTACGCTCGGGGCGCCCTTTGGGCGCTTTCCCTTGTGATTCAAGGGCTTAGGCTTGAAGGGGGGCTTTTTTTCCTTTATTGTCATGGCAATGACCAAGTCGGAGCTGATTGCTCGCCTGGCGGCCCGGAATCCCCATCTCTATCAAAGGGATGTCGAGCGGATCGTGGCCACGGTCTTCGATGAAATCTCCAAAGCCTTGGCCGGCGGTCATCGCGTTGAATTGCGCGGCTTCGGCGCGTTCTCCGTGAAGAAACGCGAGCCGCGCACCGGCCGCAATCCGCGCACCGGCGAGCAGGTGGCCGTCGCCTCCAAGCGCGTGCCTTATTTCAAGACCGGCAAGGATCTGCGCGACCGGCTGAACAAGGAAGCGGTGAGGGCGGCAGGCCTCGCCCCGCCCGATACCGAAGATAAGAAGTAGTCTTTGCTGGGGGCGCGCCACTCCAGTGGCGCGTCATCTCATGGTCTTCCGGACCGCGCGCTTCCAGCGCGCTCATGAGCTTGAGCGCGCAAGATGCGCGCGGTCCGCAAGATTATGATCGCGCCACTGGAGTGGCGCGCCCCCAGCATGCCATTCTCCCTCGCGCATGAAGCTCCTCGTCCGCGCCCTGTTCATCCTCTTCATCCTGATCGGCGTGCTGATCGCGGTCAGCAATCGCCAGCCGGTGCAGCTTGCGCTGTGGCCGCTGCCGCATCTCGTCGTCCTGCCGCTCTACCTGCTGGTGATCGGCGTGCTGCTGCTGGGCGTGCTGGCCGGGCTCGGCATGGGCTGGTGGGCCGGCCGTCACCACCGCCGGCGCGCGCGCGAAGCGAGCGGCGAGGCCGCCCGGCTGGATCGCGAGGTGCAGCGCCTGCGCGAGGCTACTGCGGCGACCGCTGCAGCGCCGGCGAGCGGCCCCGCGCCACGCGATCAGAGGGCAATCGAGCGGCAGGCGGCTCTGGTCTCGGCCGAACTCTCCACCCCGTCCGGCACGCGCGGCCCCTTCTCGTGAAGATCCTCTCGGCCGCCGAGGTCGATGCCGCTCTCGACGACCTGGCGCTGATCGATCGCCTCGACGCATTGTTCCGAGCCGGCTGCGAGATGCCGGTGCGCCACCACCACAAGATCGCCGAGCCTGTCGGCTCGGGCTCGGCCGACGCCATGCTGCTCCTGATGCCGGCCTGGACGCGCGGGCCTAAAAGCCATCTCGGCATCAAGGTGGTCACGGTCTTCCCCGACAACGGCAAGCGCTCGCTGCCCTCGATCTACGGCCAGTACCTGCTGCTCGACGGCACGACCGGCCAGACGGTGGCGATGCTCGACGGCACCATGCTGACCAAGCGGCGCACCGCCTGCGCCTCGGGGCTCGCCTCGCGCTACCTGTCGCGGCCCGATGCGCGGCGGCTTGTGATGATCGGCACCGGCGCGCTGGCGCCCCAGCTCATCCGTGTCCACGCCAAGGTCCGGCCGATCGAGGAGGTCGCGATCTGGGGCCGGCGGCCGGAGCAGGCGGCGCGTCTTGCCAAGGAGCTTTCAGTGTCGCTGCCGCAAGCGCTGGCGCGGCCGATCGCCGTCCGGGCCGTGACCGATCGCCGGCAGGCGATCGGCGAGGCCGATATCATCTCCTGTGCAACGCTCTCCGCCGCGCCGCTGGTCGAGGGCGACTGCCTGCGCGAGGGCCAGCACGTTGACCTCGTCGGCGCCTACACGCCGCAGATGCGCGAAAGCGACGACAACGCGGTGCGGCGCGCGCGGGTCTATGTCGACACCCGCGCCGGCGCTCTCAAGGAAGGTGGCGATATCGTCCAGCCCCTGGCCAACGGCACGATCAAGGAATCCGATGTGATCGCCGACCTTTACGAGCTGTCACGCGGGCAACAGCCCGGCCGCGCAGCCGGCGACGCTACCTCGATCACCTTGTTCAAGTCCGTCGGCGCCGCCCTGGAAGACTTGGCGGCGGCCAAACTCGCCGTCATGGCTCGATAAGCGCGCCGTCCTTCTTGAGCGCATCGATCTCGGCCGGGCTCAGGCCCGCCTCGGCGAGAACGCTTCGCGAATCCGCGCCCATCAAGGGCGCCATGCGGCGGATGGCGGGTGGCGTGCGGCTCATGCGCATGGGCGGTTCGACCATCAAGATCTCGCCCTCGCTGGGATGCGGGTACTTCTTGAAGAGCTGCCGCCACAGCAGGTGCGGATCCTCGAACAGGTCGCTGGGCTTGGAGACGGGCGCGTTGGGGATCTCTGCCTTGTCCAGGAGCGTCACCCATTCGGTCGTGGTCTTGGTCGGCGCCAGGGCCTCGACCATGGAATACATGTCGTTGATGTGCAGCGAGCGGGCGTTCAGCGTCGAATAGCGCGGGTCCTGCAGCACCTCGGGCCGGCCGACGATCTCGAAGAAGTTGCGCCAGTGCTTGTCGTTGTAGGGCAGGATCGCCATCCAGCCGTCCAGGGTGCGGAACGGCTTGCGGGTGCGGGCGAGCAGCCGCGTGTAGCCGACCTCGCCCTCGTCGGAGAACGTCCGTTCCCACAGATGCTCGACCATCAGCCAGGCGGCCATGGTCTCGAACATGGGAACCTCGACGAACTGGCCCTCGCCGGTGCGCTGCTTGTGCATCAACGCTGAAAGAGTCGCGAAGGCGAAGGTGAGCCCGACCGTCTTGTCGGCGATGATGGTCGGCGGATAGCGCGGGACGTCGTCGCCCGCCGCCCGTCCCATCAGGTCGGCGATGCCGAAGCGGGCCTGGATGGCATCGTCGTAGGCCGGCAGCTTGCCGTAGGGACCGTCGGCCGAGTAGCCGTAGGCGCCGACATAGACGATGTCGGGCTTGATCTTGCGGATCGCCTCGTAGCCCAACCCCAATCCCTCGATGGCCTGTGGCCTGAGCGCATGGACGAAGGCATCGGCCGTCGCCACCAGCTTCAGCAGCGCGGCCTTCGCCGCCGGATTCTTGAGATCGAGGCAGAGCGAGCGCTTGTTGCGGTTCACGTAGAGGTAGGTCGGACCCATGCCCGGCGTCTTCGCCGGCTTGCCGATGTGGCGCACCATGTCGCCTTCCGGCGCCTCGACCTTGATCACGTCGGCGCCCTGGTCGGCCAGCAGCATGGTGCCGTAGGGGCCGAGGATGATGTTGGTCAGGTCGACGATCCTGATGCCTTCGAGTGCGCCAGCCATTTCTCTCTCTGTAAGGAACCGTACGAGACTGCCACCGCCTCGACGTGGCGTCACCGCCTCTGCCACTGCGACGCAGAACGCGCGCACCCAGATGCGCAGCGCCGCGACCTGCAACGCGCATCGCGAGGCGGTGGTAGCCAGCGAGCGGCGGCTCACCTTCGCCGACGGACTTCTTGCATTGGGCCTCCATCCTCATGAGTACGCGCCCGAGATCGAGGCGATCTGCGGCGAGCGGGGCATACATGTTCATGGTGCCGGTGATCCTGAATGCGATTAAGCGGATCCCGGGCATCGAGAACCGCAAGTTCCCCCATCTCAATGCAAGCTGGTGTCGGCTGCGCCGATCTCCGGCGAGACCGCGCTGAAAGCCCACGAAATCTTCGGAAATGCCACGTATCAGGGCTATGGCCAGACCGAGGTACTACCTATTGCGATGATGGGGCCGCGGCAGTGGGTTCGCCGAGGACGTGCCGGGCTCGCGCCCTTCGCTCAGTTGCAGATCTGGGACGAGGACAACAAAGCCGTGCAGCCCGGCGAGATCGTCGCCAGTGCGAAGGACAGAGGCGCGGCTTCCTGGAACAACCCCGAAGCGACGGCCGAACGCATCGTCGATGAGTGGGTGAAGACAGGCGACATCGGTCGCCTCGATGCCAACGGCTACCTCTACAGGCTCGACCGCGGCTTCGACATCTATCCGGTGCGTGAAGGCCGAAGCATCAGTGACGGAGAAAGAACTGGTCGAGCTCTGTTCCATTCACCTCGGCAACCAAGACGCCGGTCGGCAAGATCAAGCGCAAGGAACGTCGCGAGCCGTTCTGGGTTGCTAGGGAGCGCAGGGTCGCAGGCAACTGACGGCGCGCGCGGCACGCTTGCGCGAATGAGTCAAGAGGTGCGCGCAATTCACCTTCTGCGTCGGGTGTTATGAGACCGTTGTGCTTCGCGCGTTGTCGGTGTAGCCAAGGATCAAGCAAAGGCGGGGGCGATGCGAAGCAACGTCGCAAGAAGACAACCAGAGACCAAGCCGGCATCAAGTCCGGCATCACGGCCCTACCGCATCGAAGAGCAAGTCGGTTATCTGCTGCGACGGGCGCACCAGCGCGCCTCCTCCATCTTCCAGGTGACGATCGGCGATCCCAACATCACGCCGACGCAGTACTCGAGCATGGTGAAGCTGCACGAGTACACCGAGCTCTCGCA
>JAKFVH010000041.1 GCA_021732285.1 Reyranella sp.
TGCTGACGCCCGGCCCGCTCACCACCTCGGCCAGCGTCAAGCAGGCCATGGTCCACGACTGGGGCTCGCGCGACGCCGAGTTTTTACGCATCAACCGCATGGTGCTCGACAAGATCGTCGAGCTGGCGGGCGGGCAGGGCACGCACGTCACGGTGCCGGTGCAAGGCTCGGGCACCTTCGCCGTCGAGGCCATGATCACCTCGTTCGTGCCGAAGGCCGGCAAGCTTTTGGTGCTGATCAACGGCGCCTACGGCCAGCGCGCGCTCAAGATCGCCCAGGTCGCCGGCCGCGCCGCGGCATCGCTCGAAACGCTGGAGGATACGCCGCCTGACCTGACGCAGCTCGACCGGATGCTCGGCGACGACAAGGCGATCAGCCACGTCTTCGCGGTCCATTGCGAGACCACCTCGGGCATCCTCAATCCCATCGCCGAGGTCGCCGAGATCGTCGCGCGCCACGGCCGCCGGCTGCTGGTCGATTCCATGAGCGCCTTCGGGGCGCTCGAGATCGATGCCCGCAAGATCCGCTACGATGCGCTGGCGGCTTCCTCCAACAAGTGCCTGGAGGGCGTGCCGGGCCTGGGCTTCGTGATCTGCCGCAACGAGGCGCTGGCCGAGTGCAAGGGCAACGCCACCACGCTCGTCCTCGACCTGTTCGACCAGGCCGAGGCCTTCGCCCGTACCGGCCAGTACCGATTCACGCCGCCCATCCATGTCATCGTGGCCCTGGGCAAGGCGATCGAGGAGCACGCGGCCGAAGGCGGCGTCGCCGGCCGTGGCAAGCGCTACCGCGAAAACGCCGGTGTTCTGATCGACGGCATGCGCGCCATGGGCTTCCGCACCCTGCTGCCCGACCGCCTGCAGGCGCCGATCATCGTCACCTTCCACATGCCGAACGATCCCCGTTTCGTCTTCCAGCGCTTCTATGATTCGCTGAAGGACCGCGGCTACGTGATCTATCCCGGCAAGCTCACCGTCGCCGACTCGTTCCGCATCGGCTGCATCGGCCGGCTCTATCCCCGGCACATGGAAGGTGCTCTGCTGGCGGTCCGCGAGGTGCTGGACGAGATGCGCGTCAGCAACGGCGGCCCGGCATTGGCAGCGGAGTAGGAGTTATCATGGCACCGGACAGTCTCAACCCGACCGGCAGCGAGATCGCCGTCAACGGTCGCCGCTACCGCCTGCCTCGCCAGCCCACCGTCGTGGTCTGCGTCGACGGCTCCGAGCCGGGCTACATCGAGCGCGCCGTCGAGGCCGGCCGCGCACCGTGGTTCGGCAAGGTGCTGACTGAGGGCACGAGCCTTTTGGCCGACTGCGTCGTGCCGTCCTTCACCAACCCCAACAACCTCTCGATCGTCACCGGCCGGCCGCCGGCCGAGCACGGCATCTGCGGCAACTACTTTCTCGATCCCGACAGCGGGAAAGAGGTGATGATGAACGATCCCAAGTTCCTGCGGATCGAGACGTTGTTCCCGTCCTTCCAGCGTGCCGGCTGCCGCATCGCCGTCATCACCGCCAAGGACAAGCTGCGCGGCCTTTTAGGCAAGGGACTGGAGCTGGGCGTTGGCAAGGCCTGCAGCTTCTCTTCGGAGAAGTCCGACAAGGCGAACGTCGCCGAGAACGGCATCGACAAGATGAACGAACTCGTAGGCATGCCCGTACCGGACGTGTACAGCGCCGGCCTGTCGGAGTTCGTGTTCGCCGCCGGCGTAAAGATCATGGAACGCGACCGGCCGCAGATCATGTATCTGTCGACCACCGACTACATCCAGCACAAGCACGCGCCCGGCACGCCGGTCGCCGACGATTTCTACGCCATGATGGACGGATACATGGCCAAGCTCGACGCCATGGGCTGCACCATCGTGCTGACCGCCGACCACGGCATGAACGCCAAGTTCGGCGCCGACGGCCAGCCCGACGTCATCTACCTGCAGGACGTGTTCGACGGCTGGCTCGGCAAGGACAAGGCGCGGGTCATCCTGCCGATCACCGACCCCTATGTCGTGCATCACGGCGCGCTCGGGTCCTACGCCGTTGTCTATTGCGACGACGCCCGGCAGTGGAAGGCCAAGCTCGAGACGATGCCGGGCATCGAGGCGGTGCTCACCAAGGAAGAGGCGGCGAAGCGCTTCGAGCTGCCGGCCGATCGACTGGGCGACCTCGTCGTGGTCTCGACGAAGCACAAGGTTTTAGGCACCTCGGCGTCGCGCCACGATCTGTCGGGCCTGACCGAGCCGCTGCGCAGCCATGGCGGCATTTCCGAGCAGAAGGTGCCGCTGCTCTGCAATCGCAAGCGCGCCGCCGACGGCGCAACGCGCCATTGGCGCAACTTCGACGCCTTCGACCTCGCCCTCAACCTCGTCGCCTGAGAGACACCATGGACACCATGATCCGGAGCGACGTGCGGCACGAGATGCTGCGCATCGCCGGCAAGAAGGTCGAGACCAAGTCGCGCCTGGAAGTCCACTTCCCGTGGGACAACCGGCTGGTCGGCAGCGTCCCCCGCGCCACGCCCGAGCTGGTGGCCGAGGCTTTTCGTATCGCCCATGCCTACAAGCCCAAGCTGACGCGCTATCAGCGCCAGCAGATCCTGCTCAAGACCGCCGAGCTTTTGGTCGAGCGGAAGGAAGAGCTCTCGCGCTTGATCACGCTGGAGTCAGGCCTTTGCCTGAAAGACTCGCTCTACGAGGTCGGCCGCGCCTTCGACGTCTTCGCCTTTGCCGGCCAGCTCTGCCTGCTCGATGACGGCCAGACCTTCTCCTGCGACCTCACCCCGCACGGCAAGCCGCGCAAGATCTTCACCTTGCGCCAGCCGCTCAATGCCATCTCGGCGATCACGCCGTTCAACCATCCGCTGAACATGGTGGCGCACAAGCTGGCGCCGGCCTTCGCCACCAACAACTGCGTGGTGCTGAAGCCGACCGAGCTGACGCCGCTCACCGCGCTGTTCCTGGCCGACACACTCTACGAGGCGGGCCTGCCGCCCGAGATGCTGTCGGTCATCACCGGCAATCCGTCGGACATCGGCGACGCCATGATCACCGACCCGCATGCCGATTTGATCACCTTCACGGGCTCGGTCCGCGTCGGCAAGCACATCGCCAACACCGCAGGCTACAAGCGGCTGGTGCTGGAGCTTGGCGGCAACGATCCGCTGATCGTCATGGAAGATGCCGACCTCGACAAGGCGGCCGAGCTCGCCGTCGCCGGCGCCACCAAGAACTCGGGCCAGCGCTGCACGGCGGTGAAGCGCATCATCGTGATCGACAGCGTCGCCGACGCCTTCGTCGAGCGCGTGCTGGCCAAGGCGAAGAAGCTCAAGGCCGGCGATCCGCTCGATCCCGAGACCGACGTCGGCACGGTGATCCACGAGCGCGCCGCCACCCTGTTCCAGAACCGCGTCAGCGAGGCCGTGGCCAAGCACGGCGCCAGGCTGCTGCACGGCAACGACCGCCGCGGCGCGCTCTTTCCGCCCACCGTGGTCGACCACGTCGATCCGGCGTGCGAGCTGGTGCGCGAGGAGACCTTCGGACCGGCGATCCCGGTCATCCGCGTGAAGGACATCGACCACGCCATAAAAGTCTCCAACGGCACGGCCTATGGCCTGTCGTCGGGCGTCTGCACCGACCGGCTGGACTACATCACCCGCTTCGTCGACGAGCTTCAGGTCGGCACCGTCAACGTCTGGGAGGTGCCGGGCTATCGCATCGAAATGTCGCCCTTCGGCGGCATCAAGGATTCAGGCCTCGGCTACAAGGAGGGAGTCCTTGAAGCCATGAAGAGCTTCACCAATGTAAAGACCTGGTCGCTGCCCTGGCCGGGGTAGGGAGCAACCGCGGTCGTACGATCTCCGTTAAAGGCAAGATTGTCATCCCGAGCGTAGCGAGGGACCTTCCCCGTTGCCTTAAAGGTCCCTCGCTGCGCTCGGGATGACAGCCTTCGGGAGGACATCATGGCTACGCAAAATTACGCCGGAAGCTGCCATTGCGGCGCCGTTGCCTATACCGTCGAGGTCGACACCGATCAGGCGCTGAAGTGCAACTGCACGATCTGCACCAAGCTCGGCGCCGTCTGGGCCTTCGCGCCCCAGGCCAAGTTCAAGCTCACCGAGGGTGCTGGCAGGCAGGGCGACTACCTCTTCAACAAGAAGAAGCTGCACCACCGCTTCTGCGCGTCCTGCGACATCGAAAGCTATGCCAACGGCACCGGCCCCGACGGCTCGCCCATGGTCGGCATCAACCTGCGCTGCGTCGAGGGCGTCGATGTCGACAAGCTCAGCCCCCGTGCGTGGGATGGCCGCAGCATGTAGATTGCTCCTCCTGTAAAGGGAGGATCCGTATGTCATCGCTGTCCCGCCGCCGCCTGCTGGCAACGACTGCGCTCGCCCTGGCCGCGCCGGCTGTCGCCCGCGCCCAGGCATGGCCCACCAAGCAGATCCGCATGATCGCGCCCTATCCGCCGGGTGGCGGCGTCGACACGGTGTCGCGCGCCTTCTCCGAGAAGATGTCGCCCAAGCTCGGCCAGACCATCGTGGTCGACAACCAGCCCGGCGCCGGCGCCACGATCGGCGCGGCAGCGCTGCAGCGCAGCCCGGCCGATGGCTACACGCTGATGGTGGGCAGTATGGTCGACTATTCGATCGCGCCGTACTTCCATCAGAACCTCAGCTTCGACATGGCCAAGGACTTCGTGCCGATCCTCGAGATCGGCAACGGCACGATCGGCGTGCTGGTGACGCCGAGCCTGCCGGTCAAGAACGTCCAGGAGCTGATCGCGCTCGCCAAGTCCAAGCCCGGACAGCTCTCCTATGCCTCGTCGGGCTACGGCGGCCTGATCCATCTCAACTACGAGATGCTGAAGCAGATGACGGGCGCGGAGATGACCCATGTGCCCTACAAGGGCACCAGCTTCTTCCAGGCGGACCTTTACGAGGGTCGCGTGCAAGTCTCGATCGACAACGTGCTGGCCCACCTACCGCACCTCGCGGCCGGCAAGGTGCGTTGCCTCGCCGTCACCAGCAAGACGCGCTCGCCGCTGCTGCCCGACGTGCCGACCATGGCGGAGGCGGGTGTGCCAGGCTTCGAATCGGCCACCAACTACACGCTGTTCGCGCCCAAGGCGGTGTCGGCCGACATCCAGAAGAAGCTGAACGTCCTGGGCAGCGAGGTGGTCGGCGACGCCGACTTCCGCGAGCGCATGCTGAAGCTCGGCATCGTGACGGTCGGCGGCCCGCAGGAAGAGGTGCAGGCCAAGATGCCGACCGAGATGAAGCGCTGGGCCGACGTCATCCAGAAAGGCAACATCAAGCCCAGCTAAGGGCATGCATGAGCGACGATCGGGCTATTCCTCGTTGCGCGAGGGGTGACCCTGCCGACAAACTCGCCGCGCGTTTTCGCAGAGGAAGCCAGCCATGACCGTCAGCCAGGCCGACAAGGCCAAGAAGTTCCGCGCCCTGCACGAGGCGCCGGGTTCGTTCGTCATCCCCAATCCGTGGGACGGGGGCTCGGCGCGCGTCCTGGCCGGCCTCGGCTTCGAGGCGCTGGCCACGTCGAGCGGCGCCAAGGCAGGCGTGCTCGGCAAGCGCGACGGCAAGGTCAGTCGCGAGGAAGCGCTGGCCAATGCCAAACAAATCGTCGAGGCCTGCGACTTGCCGGTCTCGGCCGATCTCGAGAAGGGTTTTGGCGATGCGCCCGACGCTGCCGCCGAGACGATCCGGCAGGCCGCCGGGATCGGCCTGGTCGGCGGCTCGATCGAGGATGCCACGGGCGACAAGGACAAGCCGCTGTACGACGTCGAGGAAGCCGCCGTGCGTGTGGCGGCCGCGGTGAAGGCGGCGCGTGCGCTGCCGTTTCCCTTCACGCTGACGGCGCGCGCCGAAGGCTTCCTGCGCGGCAAGGCCGATCTTGACGACGTCATCAAGCGTCTGAAGGCCTTCGAGGCGGCTGGCGCCGATGTTCTGATGTCGCCTGGCCTGCCGGACCTCGCGGCGGTCAAGAAGGTCTGTTCCGCGCTCAACAAGCCGTTCAGCTTCATGGTCGGCATCAAGGGCCGCTCGTTCAGCCGCGCCGAGCTCGAGGCGGCGGGGGTGAAGCGCATCAGCCTCGCCACCTCGCTCTATCGTGTCGCCATGACCGGGCTCGTGGATGCCGCCAGGGAGGTCAAGGAGAAGGGCACCTTCACCTATCTCGACCGCTCGATCCCGACGCCCGAGCTCAATGCCTTCATGAAGGAGTGATCAGAATCTTCCGGACCGCGCGCATCCTGCGCGCTCATGATCATGAGCGCGCAGGATGCGCGCGGTCCGGAAGAGCATGACTACTTGCAGCTCAGCGTCTCCGCCGCCGGCTTGCTGCCGCGGTCGATGTCATAGGTGTCGGGCAGGAACTTGTTCTTGATCAGCTTGCCCGAGACCTCGATCTGGGCGCCGGTCTTGCAGCCCTTGTCGTTGCGATGAGTGACCATGCCGAACTGGCAGGCCGTCTTGCGGTCGCGGAAGAAGATCACGCCGGCAGCCTCGACCATGCGGTCGATCGTGCCCGAGACCGTGATCTCCTTGCCTTCGAGGTTGTCGCAGAATTGCGCCGCCGCCGGGCCCGTCTGAAGCCACAGGGCCACAGGCAGCACAACGGCGGCAGCCACCAGTCTCCCCCGGATCTTTATTCCTTCCCACACCATCGCTGCAACAATAGGGCCGACGCGCGTCCTGGTGAAGTGCGGCAAGGCCGCTCAAGACGCCGCGTCTACGGCAGGCCGGCCTTGGCGAGGCCGTCCAGGATGCGCTGGAAATCCCGAGCGTCCTTGTAGGGCAAAACGCCTTCGCGCTGCTGCACAGAGAAACCGGGATTGACCTCGAGCAGCCCGGCCCACGCTTCCCGCGCTTCCTCGGTCCTGCCGAGATGGCCATACGAGGCTGCCAGCAGCATGCGGCTGGCATCGGTGTTGGGGTTGCGGGCGATGCGCTCGACCAGGTGGCTGGCGGCGATTTCGTCCTGGCCCATGCTGAAATGCGCCTGCGCCGCCAGGTGCAGCAGGATGTTGGGATAGAGCGGATCGAGGCGCATCGCCACGGCGAGCGATTCCAGGGCCTGCCTGTGCTGGCCCGAGTACATCAGCGCCATACCGAGCAGCGCGTGCCCCTGTGCATAATTGTGGTCAAGCTCGACCGCCCGGTGGAGCTCCATCAGCGCCTCGTCGTGGCGGCGCTGCCAGACCCGCACATTGCCCATGGCGACATGGCCGCCGGGCTGGCGCTCGTCGAGCTCGAGAGCGCGCCGTGCCCAGCGCTCACCTTCGTCGAGCGCGCTTTGCGGATCGGTCGTCCAGGCGTTGACGTAGTCCGACACCGACGCGAAGGCCAGACCGACATGCGGAGCGGTGAAGTTCGGATCGAGCTCCAGCGCACGCCGATTCAATGCCTTGGACTGAGTAAATCCCTCGCGCGTGCCGATACCGAGAAGCTGGCGGGCGCGCAGCCAGCTTTCATAGGCTTCGAGGTTCTTGGTGCCGCCGCGCTTGAGGTCCTGCTCCTCGACGCGGCTGAGCTTCACGGCCAATGCCTCGACGATCTTGTGCACGACCTCGTCCTGGGTCGCGAAGATGTCGGTCAGCTCGCGGTCGAAGCGGTCGGCCCACAGATGGCCGCCGCTCTGGGCGTCGACCAGCTGGGCGGTGATGCGCACGCGATTGCCGGCCTTGCGGATCGAGCCTTCGAGCACGAAGCGCACGCCAAGCTCGCGGCCGATCTCCTGCACCTTCACGGCGCGGCCCTTGTAGGTGAAGGACGAGTTGCGGGCGATCACGAACAGCGCCTGCACCTTGGAGAGGTCGGTGATCAGGTCCTCGGAGATGCCGTCGCTGAAATACTCCTGCTCGGCATCGCCGCTCATGTTGGCGAAGGGCAGCACGGCGATCGACGGCTTGTCCGGCACGGCAGGCGCCGCCGGCCGTGCCGCGCCGTTGGCCCGGCCGATGCGGAACACGCGGACCGGCCGGGCAATGTTCTTCACCGGCTTCTCGCCCAGGTCCTCCAGCTCGATGCCGAGCTTGTCGCGCACCGAATCGCGCACCGCACGCGACACGAAGATGGCGCCCGGCTCGGCCAGCCCCTCCAGGCGGGCGGCGATGTTGACGCCGTCGCCGTAGATGTCGCCGTCCTCGATGATGACGTCGCCCAAGTTGATGCCGATGCGGAACTCGATGCGCGCCTCGTCGGGCGCGCCGCGGTTGCGGTCGGCCATGCCGGCCTGGATGGCGACGGCGCAGCGCACCGCCTCGACGGCGCTGGCGAAGTCGACCAGCAGGCCATCGCCGGTGCGCTTGACGATGCGGCCGCGGTGGGCCGCGATATGCGGTTCGATCAGCTCACCGAGATGGCCCTTCAGGCGCTGCAACGTGCCTTCTTCGTCGCGGCTCATCAGCCGGCTGTAGCCGGCGACGTCGGCCGCCAGGATGGCGGCGAGCCTGCGTTCGGTGCGTTGTTGCTCGTCCATGGGTCCGAATTCCGGGGCGCCACCATAACGTCGCGCCCGCTTTTACGCGAGTTGGTTGCACCGGCACAGGCTTGCGCCGGACGATTACCTCGCTGATCTTAGGGATATGGACACTCTTGCCGATTTTGCACGCACGGATAGTGAACACCTCGACGTCCTGATCGTGGGTGCGGGCCTTTCGGGCATCGGCGCGGCCTGGCATCTGCAAGACAAGTGCCCGGGCAAGAGCTACGCCATCGTCGAGGCGCGCGAGACCAGCGGCGGCACCTGGGACCTGTTCCGCTATCCCGGCATCCGCTCGGACTCCGACATGTACACGCTGGGCTACTCCTTCCGGCCGTGGAAGGACGCCAAGGCGATCGCCGACGGTCCGGCGATCCTGTCCTACATCCGCGAGGTCGCGAGCGACCACGGCATCGACGCCAGGATCCGCTACGGCCATCGCGTGGTCGCTGCCAGCTGGTCGACCTCAGATGCGCGCTGGACGGTCGAGATCGAGCAGGGGCCCGAGAAGCGCAAGATCACGCTCACCTGCAGCTTCCTGTGGATGTGCAGCGGCTACTACGATTACGAGGCGGGGTACCTGCCGCCGTTCCCGGGCATCGAGCGTTTCAAGGGCCGCATCGTCCATCCGCAGAAATGGACCGACGACATCGACTACAAGGGCAAGCAGGTCGTGGTCATCGGCAGCGGCGCCACCGCGGTTACCCTGGTGCCGGCGATGGCCGGAGAGGCCCAGCACGTCACCATGCTGCAGCGCTCGCCGACCTACGTCGTGGCGCGGCCGGCCGAGGATTCAATCGCCAATCGCCTGCGCCGCCGCCTGCCGATCGGGCTCGCCTACGGCCTGACGCGCTGGAAGAACGTCCTGCTCGGCATGTACTTCTACCGGCTCTGCAAGCGGCGGCCAGATCGCGCCAAGGCGCTGATCCTGAAGGGCGTGCGCTACTTCCTGGGCCCCGACTACGACGTCGAGACACATTTTACGCCGCGCTACAATCCATGGGACCAGCGCCTGTGCCTGGTGCCCGACGCCGACCTGTTCCGCGCCATTCGCGCCAAGCAGGTGTCCGTCGTCACCGCCGAGATCGAGACCTTCACCGAGACCGGCATTCGCCTGAAGTCCGGCAGCGAGCTCGAGGCCGACCTGATCGTGACCGCGACCGGGCTCGCGCTGCAGCTCCTGGGCGGCATGACGCTGGAGGTCGACGGTAAGGCGATCAACCCTGCCGACACGCTTGCCTACAAGGGCATGATGTACAGCGACGTGCCCAACTTCGCCGTGGTCTCGGGCTACACCAACGCCTCGTGGACGCTGAAGGCCGACCTGGTCTGCGAATATGTCTGCCGGCTGCTCAATCACATGCAGAAGAACGGCCTGCGCCAGTGCACACCCAGGCTCGACGATCCCGACATGGAGCGCCTGCCGTGGGTCGACTTCTCGTCGGGCTACATCCAGCGCGCCGTCGACAAGTTCCCCAAGCAGGGCGCGCGCCGCCCCTGGCGGCTGCATCAGAACTACGCGATGGACCTCATGAGCCTGCGCTTCGGATCGCTGCGTGACAAGGCCATGATCTTCTCGCGCTGAGGTCACCAAAGCGTCACGCCACGGGGTCGGCTGAAGGGTCAAGCATGTTGCAATCTCAAGTTGCACGTGGTCTATTGGGTCGATCTCCAACCGTGCTGACCTGCGAGGTGAAGCATGGCAAACGGAAGCAGATTGCCCCCCGCCGCTCACGTCTTGGTCGAAATGACACTGGTGCCGGGCAGTGGCGCCACGGTAGGGCCGGCGCCCGCCGCGGCGCCAGGTGCCGGCAACCGATACCGGATTCTGCGGACAATTGAAGTCGACCAATACGAGGCGCCGCTGCCGGCGGCAGCGATTGCGCCGCTGACCGCGCCGCAGCCCGCACCGGCCGACAACACCTTCAGAGGCACGTCGCGCAAGGCGGCCAAGCTGTCCATCGCCAATGCGCAGCTCGAACAGTTCAACGATGTGAACAAGTTGATCGCCACCTTCCCGGCACATGCCACGATGGTGAAGCGCAAGATCTCGACCAAGGCCAACAGCAACCGGGTCGATGTCGAGAAGCGCAACGTCAAGGTGGAGGCCTTCCTCTATGCCGCCAGCCGTGAGGACGACAACGACTATCACCTGATCATCGGCCGCGATCCCACAAAGCCGGCCAAGTACATGACGGCGGAGATTTCCGGCCTGCCGCCGGACGGCAGCAGCTCGTTCAACACGCTTTCCGATGTGCGCGACGCGTTCTTCGACTTCTTCGGCGATGGCCTTCCGGGCACGTCGTACGACTTCTATGATCCGCCGATCCCGATCGAGATCGAAGGGTCGCTGTTCTGGGATTCAAGCCACGCCACAGGCGGGCGGCCCGGTCCGCAAGCATTGCGTCCCAAGATGCCCGTGGTGTGGGAGATCCATCCGGTAACCAGGATCGTGCTCGAACCCTAGCTGGAGCGAATGCATGGCGAAGCGCGGGAGACCGTCACCACCGACGACGCCTCCGGCGAAGGGCAAGCCCGCCAATCCCGGGCTGCCGAATCCCAAGAGCGTCCTGTACGAGCGTTCGCTCGTTTCACCCAAAGGCAGGCGCTATCGCATCATCACCACCACCGAGACGGATCCCTACGATCCGAAGGACCACGCGGAAGGTCGCAAGCGGCATCATTGAGTTGCGCAACAGAGGGGGAGACCCGATGTTTACGATGTTCCGAAACCAGTCGTTTGGCGCGCTGCTGGGCACCCAGCTGCCGCCGTTCCTGATTGCCTTCGTCACCGCCGAGCTGTTCTTCAAATGGAAGAGCTTTGCCCTGGAGTGCCTGGGCTTCCTGGCACTGTGGTTCGTGCTCGACGCGGCCTACACCGGTATCCGCTCGCTTTGGCGCAAGCGTGGCGAGGCGCCTTCTGCGCCGAACCGCTAGTCCGGCGCGGGCCGCGGGAGGCCGTGCGTGGCAACGCGCAAGAAAGTGACGCGCGCCAAGGCCAAGCCGCCGCAGCGCCAGCCGCGGCAGCGCAAGCGGCGGCGGGGCCCTGTCCGTTGGCTCGATGACGACATTCTCGCCCTTTATGAACGGGCGCCGGCTGAGCAGGGTGCCGGTGCCGGCGATGACACAGACAAGGTAGCGAGCCGAGGCGCCGGCGGCGTCTTGTGGCACGATGCATATGGCGAGTTCAGGCGGCGGCGTCAGCAGGAGTCGGATGCGGCTGCCGTCGCCGTTGCCGCGCCAGCGCCCGGTGCGGTCGCCGCACCGATGGTGCCGCAGGGTGTCAATTGGCTGCCGCTTGGGCCGACCGTCGTCATGAACGGCCAGACCGGCGGCAACGAGCGTCAACCGGTGGCGGGGCGCGTCGCCGGCCTTGCGATCGGCCCCGGCGGCGCGATGATCTATGCGGCCTCGGCCAATGGCGGCGTGTTCCGCTCGCGCGATGGCGCGCTCAGCTGGGAGGCAATGGACCAGATCGACCTCGACCCGAGCAGTCCAGGCAGCGCCAGCCTGATCTGTGGGGCCATCGCCATGGACTCGACGAACCCCCGCCGGGTGTTCGTCGGAACGGGCGAGGGCGCCACGCTGTTTTTCTATTCGCGGCGCATCACCGGTGCTCTGCCGGCCTACCGGGGCATCGGGGTGTTGCGGACCGAGGATGGCGGGGAGACGTGGGAAGTCGAGCCGAGCGACCTTGCC
Organism: Reyranella sp.; assembly: GCA_021732285.1. GTDB lineage: Bacteria > Pseudomonadota > Alphaproteobacteria > Reyranellales > Reyranellaceae > Reyranella. Next base: position 12,194 of record JAKFVH010000041.1, read on the forward strand.
GGCCAAGCCTTCTTTGCGCTGGCGCTCAATCCCGCCGATCGCGAGGCCGCCGTGGCGGCGACGACCGCCGGCCTCTATCGGCGCAACCGGCAGCCGGGCGGCAAGTTCGACTGGGTTCGCGTCGACAAAGGAGTGTTCTCGAGCGTGGTATCGGCAGGTATGGCGGGTGCGGCGCGCTTCTACGCGGCGCGTTGGCGGCAGGCTGACGAGCCCGCGGCGCCGGCAGTGGTCTGGTCGGCCGACGGCGTGACGTGGAAGCGGGCCGGCAGTGCGTTTCCCACAAACGACGTGGCTCGCATTACCCTTGCCGTCCAACCGACCAATCCCGATCTGTTGTACGCCTTCGTCGCCAAGTCGAATGGCTCGGTGCACGGTCTCTACAGGCTCGACGGCGTGGCGGCGGCGTGGAAGGCGGTGTCCGGCCTGCCCGATGTCCTGCCGGCGACGCTGGGCCAGTTTCAGGGCAACTACGATCTGGCCCTCGCCGTCGATCCGGAGAAGCCCGACATCGTCTATCTCGGCGGGAACCTTCACCTGCAATTGGGCGGCGCTTCGGTCTGGCGATGTCAGCTGGCACCGGCTGGCGCCGGCTGGCGGGTCACGGCCAATGCTTCGATCGGCCATCATGCCCATTCCGATGTGCATGCCCTCGTGCACAGCCCCGGCAATCCCAACGAGCTCTGGTGCGCCTGCGACGGTGGCGTCTTTCTCAATCGCGATCCACGCGGGACCGGCAAGTTCACGGCCCAGAACAACGGCCTCGCCTGCCTGTGCTGCAACTTCATCGCCCAGCATCCGACGGATCCCAGCATCGTCTTCACCGGACTGCAGGACAATGGGACGGCCCTGAAGGTCGGATCCTTCTGGCATCATGTGCAGGACGGCGATGGCGGCTACTGCGTCATCAACTGGGCCGATCCGAGCCAGATCCTGGTGTTCAGCAACGGCGACATCCTGCGATCGACGACGGGCGGCAAGACGCATGAGGGCTGGAAGAGCGCGCCGCCCCTTGGCTGGCAGACGATGACTCAGCCGGTCGTCGGCCTGCCGTACAATCCGGATCCGGCCCGCAAGGCCGATGCCAAGCGGGTCGCCACCGGCGTGGCGAGCCGGGTCTACGTGTCGGACGACTTCGGGGCGACATGGCCCGCCGCTTCGGCGCCCACCTTCAAGCTCAGCCCCTCCGCCGGCGCCGTCTTCGCGCTGGCCTTTGCGACACGGACCAGGCTCTTTGTCGGCACGACGAGGGGCAAGGTGTTCCGCGCCGATCAGGGCCAGGGTGGATGGACCGTCACGCCGTTGCTGGGGGCCACCGGCCATCTCGATGTTGGCGGGGTCATTACCGATGTCGCCGTTGATCTGGCCGACAACAAACGCGCCTCGATCTACGTCGCCTTCGGCGGCATCGCCGCGCAAAGCATATCCTCAGCACATGTCTGGTGGTACGACGGGCACGATTGGCAGCCACGCAGTGGCGCGGCCCCGGCCGGGCTGCTCAATGTCGAGCACAATGCCCTGGCGATCGATCCGCAAAACCCCAATCACATCTACGTCGGCGCCGATATCGGCGTGTGGCACTCGTCGGACGGTGGCAGGAGCTGGGAGATCCTGCAGAACGGCCTGCCCGATGCTCCCGTGTTCGATCTGCAGATCCATCCGACACAGCGGCTGCTGCGGGCCGCGACGCACGGGCGCGGCATATTCGAGATGCCGATCTGACCCGCCTCAGGCCGACGCCCGGTGCGGCAACTCGCCGAGCCCAGGGATCGGGTCGGCGCCGATCTGGCGCAGCAGCGTAGCCAGGTCGTAGTGGAAGCTTTCGGAAAACATCAGCCCGTCCTTGAAGGAGAGCGTGACGACGAACGGCAGCGCGATGGTGCGGCCGGTCGGCTCGATGCCGAGGAAGCGGCCGATATGGCGGCCATGCCAGGTCACCTCGGCCATGTAGCCGCCGCCCTCGAGCCAGCCGCCGCCCTGGCCGGGGCCGCGCTTCACCGTGACGTCGAAGGTGGTCCACCATTGGCGATAGTGCGCCGCGGCGCCCTCGTGGCCGTGCCAGACCTGGCCGGTCGCGAGGTCCTTGAACACGCACTCGGGGTGGAGGGTGGCCAGCGTGCCCGCCAGGTCCTGGCCGTTCTCGGCCGTGAGATGGCGACCCACGAGGGCGGCGAGTTGCTGTTCCATGGACGGTCTCCTGCTATATTCGACGTCTGATGAAATATAAGAACTCTGATATTATGCGCAAGCCGGGAACCGTGCCGCGCCCGGGCGAGGGCAAGCGCGGGCCCGAGGGCCATCTCGGCTACCTGGTGCGCCAGGCGAGCGTGGCGGTGCGGGCGGCGATGGAGAAGGTGCTGGCCGACATCGACATCACGCCGCCGCAGTTCAGCGTGCTCACCATGATCGTGTCCTATCCCGGCGTCTCCGGCGCCGACCTGGCGCGGCTCACCTTCCTGACGCCGCAGACCATCAACGTGATCGTGCGCAACCTCGAGAGGATGGGGGCCATCAGGAAGTCGGCCGACGCCGACCACGGCCGCATCCTGCGGCTGACCGCGACGGCCAAGGGCCAGGCGCTGCTGAAGCGCTGCCGGGCCCGAGTGAAAGAGGTCGACGACCGCCTGGCAGCCCTGGTCGGCCGCGACGACGAGAAGGTCGTGCGCCGCTGGCTGAGCGCGGTCGGCGAGGCGCTGAGCAGATAGCGCTGGGGGCGCGCCACTCCAGTGGCGCGTCATGATCTTGCAGGAACGAGCAACCCGATAACCTCACCCTGAGGAGCGCCCGCAGGGCGCGTCTCGAAGGGTGGGCAGCATCACGACTGGTTCGCACCCTTCGAGACGCCGCGCTCCGCGCGGCTCCTCAGGGTGAGGTGGTGTTGGGGCTTCGATCCCATGACGCGCCACTGGAGTGGCGCGCCCCCAGCTATGACAGGATCTTCTTACGCTGCGGATCGACCGCGGCGCCGTCGATGCGGGTGGCGGCGTGGCGGCGGGTGAAGGCCTCGATCTCGTAGTCGGCGTGGCCTGCTTCCTCGGCGGGCACGTAGCCGAAGGCCACGGCCTTGCCGATCGTGTGGCCCCAGCCGGCCGACGAGGTGACGCCCAAGACCTTGCCGTTTCGTCGGATCGCCTCGCCGCCGTAAAGCTGCACGTCGGCGTCGACCAGGAGCGTGATCAGCTTGCGTGCCGGGCCGGCGGCCTTGGCCTTCTCCAGGGCGGCGCGGCCGATGAAGTCGGACTTCTTCTTGAGCGACACGGCGAAGCCCAGGCCCGCCTCGTAGGGCGTGTAGTCGGGCGTGATGTCGGAGCCCCAGTAGAGATAACGCTTCTCCAGCCGCAGCGAATCGATGGCGCGGTAGCCGGCGTCGGCCAGGCCGAGATCGCGTCCCGCGGCCCACAACAGCTCGTAGACATGGGCGGCATACTCGGCCGGCAGATGCAGCTCCCAGCCCAGCTCACCCAGGTAGGTGACGCGCAGCGCCAGCACCGGCGCGAAGCCGATGCGCAGCTCGCGCGCGGTCATGTAGGGGAAGGCCTGGTTGCCGACGTCGCCGTCGGCGACCTGTTCCAGGATCTGGCGCGACAACGGGCCGGCGAGGTTGATCGTGGCGCGCGCCGAGGTCAGCTCATGCACGCTGACCGAGCCGTCGGTCGGCAGGTGTTTTTTGATCCAGCCCATGTCGCGTACGCCGAAGGCGCTGCCGGTCACCATGTAGAAGCGGTTCTCGTCGAGCCGGGCGAAGGTGAGGTCGGCCTCGATGCCGCCGCGCTCGTTGCAGAGCTGGGTGTAGACGAGCGCGCCCTGGGGCTTGTCGAGATCGTTGGCGGCAAGCCGCTGCAGGGCGGCGAAGGCGCCAGGTCCCGTGACCTCGTACTTGGAGAACGAGCTCTGGTCGATCAGCACGGCACGCTCGCGCGCGGCGCGGCATTCGTTGCCGACCGGGCCAAACCAGTTGGGCCGGCTCTCGAAGGACGGCTTGTCGATCGCCTCGGTGCCGGCCGCGGCGAACCAGTTGGGCCGCTCCCAGCCGAAGCGCGAGCCGAACACGGCGTTCCTGGCTTTTAGCAGGGGATAAAGCGGCGAGCGCCGGCTGCCGCGCGCCGATTCCAGCTCCTCGATCGGATAGTGGATCTGGTAGTAGCGCCAGTAGCTGTCGACGCTGCGCTCGGCGAGATACCGGGCGCTCATGTGATGGCTGCCGAAGCGGCGCACGTCGAAGGCCCACAGGTCGAGGCCAGGCTCGCCCTCGACGATCCATTCAGCCATCGCCTTGCCGGCGCCGCCCGAGGCCGCGATGCCCGAGGTGAAGCCGCAGGCGACGTAGACATTGTCGCGTTCCGGCGCGAGACCCATGATCGGCTCGCCGTCGGGCGAGATCGGGATCGGCCCGTTGATGACCGTGCGGATGCCGAGCTCGTTCAGGATCGGCAGGCGCTCGGCGGCGGGCAGCACGAACTGCTCCAGCCGCTCCTGGTTGGGCTGCAGAAGCTCGCGGCCGAACGAGAAGGGCACGCCGTTCGCACCGAAGGTTGGCGTGCCCTTTTCCCAGCCGCCGATCGCCAGCGCCCCGGGCTCGGGTTTTAGATAAAAGATGCGGTCCGGATCGCGCAAGGTCGGCAGGCCGGCCGGGATGGCGTTGCTCTTTTCGGTGATCAGGTATTGGTGTTCGACCGCGCCCGCGGGCACCTCCACGCCCGCCATACGCGCCACGTCGCGCGCCCAGATGCCGGCGGCCACGACCACGATTTCTCAATCGACGGCGCCTTGATCGGTCAGCACGCACTTGATGCGTCGGCCCTCGGTCTCGAAGCCCGTCACAAGCACGTTCTCGACGATACGCACGCCGCTTGAGCGCGCGCCCTTGGCGTAGGCCATGGTCAGGCTCGACGGTTCGACCGAACCGTCGTTGGGCACGAACACCGCGCCGACGACGCCCTCGGACGTGGCCAGCGGGAACTTGTCGTGCGCTTCCTTGGGCGACAGCGTGTGCAGCTCGAAGTCAAAACTTCTGGCCGTCGTCGCCATGCGCTTGAGCTCGCTCCAGCGTTCCTCGGAGGAGGCGAGGCGCAGGCTGCCGACGGGTTTCCACTCGGTCGCCTGGCCGGTCTCGGCCTCGAGCTTGCCGTAGAGCTGGACGCCGTACTGCATCAGGCGCGTGAGGTTGCGCTTGCTGCGCAGCTGGCCGACCAGGCCCGCGGCGTGCCAGGTCGAGCCGTGCGTCAGCCCGCTCTTCTCCAAGACCAGTACGTCCTTCTGGCCGAGCTTGCCCAGGTGATAGGCGATCGAACAGCCCACCGCACCGCCGCCGATCACGACGATGCGGGCCTGACTTGGAAGGTTCACTAGCGCAGTTCTCCGAGGTACCAGTCGAGGAAGTGCGCGACGTTGCGTTCGCGGACCAGCGAGAAGGGGCCGGGCACGTAGGCCTGCGAGCTCACGCCCTCCTGCTGGTCCTCGCAGATCGTCCAGTCCTGCCGGTTGGTGATGTCCCAGATCGGCAGCAGGCGCTCGAGCGTGTAGTCCTTGCCTTCGACGGCCTCGGCATCGACCAGCCAATAGCCGCGCACGTGCGTCTCGTTGGGGCCGATCGGCGTCAGCCGTGCCGCGGCGGCATAGTCGCAATTGGTGTGCTGCCAGAAGTTGGGGAAGATCGTGGTGCGCAGCGTGCCTGAATCCCATTCCTTGATGTCGCCCATCAGGCGGTTGCACAGCGGCTTGCCGTCCATGCTCTGGGTGACTGCGCCTTCCATCACCGGCGTGCGATGGCAGCGAAAGGCCGCTCCCGTCATGGTCGACAGGGTGTCGCCCTCGTCGAGGCCGAGCGAGCGGAAGCGGGCGTTGGCGCGCGCCACGATGGCGTCCATCGCCGGCTGCAGCGAGGGATCGAGCATCGCCATGTCGCGCTGCACGTCGTAGGCCGCGCTGTTGTATTCCTTGTGGTTGGGCGGGCAGTGGTAGCACTCGCGGTTGTTCTCGAACACGATCTTCCAGTTCGCCTTCACCACGTAGTCGATCCGGTGGGCGATCTTGGCGCGCTCGATGGCGTGCGGCTTCATCTTGTGCCGGATGGTGGCGAGCGCCTGCGAGAAGTCGGGCGGCGAGTCGCTCAGAGAGATGAACAGCAGTCCAGCGGCGTTCTCGATGGCGACGGGCCTGAGCGAGTAGCCGGCGCGGTCGACGCCGAACTCCTTCGACGTGTCGAGCACCAGCGCGCCGTCCAGCTCGTAGGTCCAGCGATGGTAGGGGCAGACGAAGCGGTGGTTGTTGCCCTGCTCGGTCTTGCAGATGCGCGAGCCGCGGTGGCGGCAGACATTGTGGAAGGCGCGGATCTCGCCGGACCGGTCGCGCACGACGATGACCGATTCGGTGCCGACCTTGTAGGTGAAGAAGTCGCCCGGCCGTGCCACCTGGAAGGCATAGCCGGCGAAGATCCAATGGCGGCGAAAAATCCGTGCCAGATCGGCCTCGAAGACCTCGGACGCAACGTAAAAATCGCGCTCCAGCGGCCCTCCTGAGCGATGCTCTGCAACCAGGCGGGCGATTGCCGGTGATATCGTCTGGCGGGCCTTGACTGGCGTGCCGTCCATTTTTTCTCCTTGCAGGCCAAGCCTACCACTCGGCCCTTGCCGGGCCCCAGCACCATGTTAAGGTTTTATGAAGTGCTGCAATAAAAGCATCATGTGGGGCGTGTAACGAGATCGATCGGGAGATCGAGCTGATCATGACAGTATTCGCAACCATGCGGCGAGCCGCGGTCCTGGGCGGCATGGCGCTGGCCGCCATCGCTCTCAGCGGCGTGGCGTTCGCACACAAGACCAAGCTCACGGTCTATACCGCAATCGAGAACGAGCAGCTCGAGCCGTTCAAGAAGGGCTTCGAGGCCGACAATCCCACCATCGAGATCGCCTGGGTGCGCGATTCGACGGGTGTCATGACGGCGAAGCTGATCGCCGAAAAGGACAATCCGCGCGCCGACGTCATCTGGGGCCTCGCCGCCTCGAGCGTCGGCCTGATGGCCGGCATGGGCATGATCGAGCCTTACACGCCGGCCAACGCCGCCGCCCTGAAGCCGATCTTCAAGAGCGGCAAGAACCCCGAGACCTGGGTCGGCATGGACGCCTTCCTGGCCGTGGTCTGCTTCAACACCGCCGAAGCCGACAAGAACAAGAAGCCCAAGCCCACGAGCTGGGCTGACCTCGTCAAGCCCGAGTACAAGGACTCGATCGTGATGCCGAATCCGGCCTCGTCGGGCACCGGCTATCTCACGATCGCGGGCTGGCTCACCATCATGGGCGAGGACGCGGGCTGGAAGTTCATGGATGCCCTGCACCAGAACGTCTCGCAGTACCTGCATTCCGGTTCGGCGCCCTGCGTGCAGGCCGCCAAGGGCGAGCGCCTCATCGGCATCGGCTTCGACATGCGCGGCGCCACCGAGAAGACCAAGGGCGCGCCGATCGACCTGATCGTGCCCAAGGAAGGCCTGGGCTGGGAGATGGAGGCCACCGCCATCGTCAAGGGCACCAAGAACCTCGACGCGGCCAAGAAGCTCGCCGATTGGGCCTCCTCGCTGAAGGCCAACGAGCTCTACGGCAAGTACTACGCCATCGTCGCCAACCCGACGGTGAAGTCGATGCCGCCCAACTACCCGGCCGACGGCGAGAAGCTGATGGCCAAGGTCGACGTCGACTGGATGGCCAAGAACCGCGACCGCATCCTGGCGGAGTGGACCAAGCGCTACGACGGCAAGTCGGCGCCGAAGGCCAAGTGACACCAATCATTTCCTCCCCCGTCTTACGTGGGAGGGTAGGGAGGGGGCGAGCCTCACCGGTGATCTCCGAAAATTTCAGATCTGAAATTGGCGGAGCCCTTACTGCGGCCTTCCCCCTCCGGCCCCTGCAGGGCCACCGCCCCCGTAAGACGGGGGAGGCAGGTTAGGCTCATGTCCCATCTCGAAGTCCGCAACCTCTCCAAGCGCTACGGCGACTTCACGGCGCTCGACGATATCAGTCTCAATATCGCCGAGGGCGAGTTCGTCTGCTTCCTGGGACCCTCGGGCTGCGGCAAGACCACCTTGCTGCGCGCCATCGCCGGCCTCGACCCGCAGAGCTCCGGGACCATCCATCAGAAGGGGCGGGACATCTCCGCCCTGCCACCGTCGAAGCGCGACTTCGGCATCGTCTTCCAGTCCTATGCGCTGTTCCCCAACCTGACAGTCGTCGACAATGTCGGCTATGGCCTGGTCAGCCGGCGCGAGGGCAAGGCGGCGATCGGGCAGCGCGTCAACGAGCTGCTGACCCTGGTCGGCCTGCCCGATGCCGGCCCGAAATATCCCGCCCAGCTCTCCGGCGGCCAGCAGCAGCGCGTGGCCCTGGCCCGTGCGCTCGCCACCTCGCCCGGCCTGCTGCTGCTCGACGAGCCGCTGTCGGCACTGGATGCGCGCGTGCGCTTGCGCCTGCGTCACGAGATCAAGGCCCTGCAGCGAACGCTCGGCGTCACCACCATCATGGTCACGCACGACCAGGAGGAGGCGCTGACCATGGCCGACCGCATCGTGGTCATGAACCAGGGCGCAATCGAGCAGGTCGGCACGCCGCAGGAGATTTACCGCCGGCCGGCTACGGCCTTTGTCGCCGACTTCGTGGGCTCGATGAACTTCCTCGCGGGCACGTTGCTTGCGCCCGACAAGGTCAAGGTCGACGGCCGCACCTTCGACTGCCCGGTGCAGGACGGGCTCTCGCCGGGCAGCAAGGTGGCGCTCTGCATCCGGCCCGAGGATGTGCGCGTGCGCGACCTGCCGGCCGATATCGCCAATCGCGTCGCGGTCGAGGTGACCGAGCTCGATTTCGTCGGCGCGTTCTGCCGCGCCACCCTCAAGGTCCAGGACACGCAGGACGTGGCGATGACCGCCGACTTCTCCAGCAACCTGATCCGCGACCTGGGAGTCGAGCTTGGCCGCAAGCTCGACGTCGCCCTGCCGCCCGACCGTCTGCGGGTCTTCGCGGCATGAGCCTCGCCGCCTCGAGCCGTCCACCCATCCTGCGCATCGCGGTGTCGCGCGACGACCTGATGATGCGGCTGGGCGTCGTGCTGTTCGCCGTCGTGCTGCTGGTCATCGTCGGCCTGCCGTTGTGGTCGCTGCTCGCCAAGGGCTTCGAGGATCGCGACGGCAAGTTCGTCGGGCTGGCCAACTACGTTTCGTACTTCTCCACCCCGGCGCTGTTCGACTCGGCGCTGAATTCGCTCCATGTCTCGGCGGTGTGCACCTTGATCGTGGTGCCGCTCGCCTTCTTCTACGCCTATGCGCTGACGCGGACCGTGCTGCCGGTGCGCTGGCTGTTCCAGGGCATCTCGCTGATCCCGATCTTCGCGCCGTCCCTTCTGCCCGGCCTGGCGCTGGTCTACCTGTTCGGCAACCAGGGCTTCTTCAAGGGCCTCATCGGCGGTTCGATCTACGGCTTCGACGGCATCGTCATCGCCCAGATCTTCTATTGCTTCCCGCACGCCACCCTGATCCTGGTGACCGCGCTCGCCACGGCCGACGCCCGGCTCTACGAGGCGGCCGACGCACTGGGCGCTTCCAAGCTGCGCGTCTTCTGCACCGTCACGCTGCCCGGCGCCAAGTACGGCCTGATCAGCGCGGCCCTGGTCGTGTTCACCATGGTGATGACCGACTTCGGCATCGCCAAGGTGATCGGCGGCAATTTCAACGTGCTGGCGACCGACGTCTACAAGCAGGTGATCGGCCAGCAGAACTTCTCGATGGGCGCCGTGGTCGGCATGGTGCTGCTGGCGCCCGCGGCGCTGGCCTTCCTGGTCGACCGCGTCGTGCAAAGGAAGCAGGTGGCGCTGCTGACGGCACGCGCCGTGCCGCTGATCCCAAAGCCAAAGCTCGGCCGCGACCTGTTTTTCACCGGCTTCTGCACGGTCGTCTCGGTCGGCATCCTCGCCATCCTGGGCATGGCGGCGTGGGGCTCGCTGATCAAGTACTGGCCCTACAATCTCAGCCTGACGCTCGCCAACTACAACTTCACCAACTTCGACGCCAGCGGCTGGGATTCCTACTTCAACTCGGTCGAGATGGCGATCGGCGCGGCGGTGTTCGGCACGGTCCTGATGTTCGTCGGCGCCTGGCTGAACGAGAAGACGCGCGAGTTCTTCTTCATGCGCGGCGTCGTGCAGTTCCTCGCCTTCCTGCCGATGGCGGTGCCCGGGCTGGTGCTGGGCCTGGGCTACATCTTCTTCTTCAACGCGCCCAACAATCCGCTCAACTTCCTCTACGCCACGCTGGCGATCCTGGTGATCAACACCGTGGCGCACTTCTATACGGTGGGCCATCTCACCGCGACGACGGCGCTGAAGCAGATCGATCCCGAGTTCGAATCGGTCTCCGCCTCGCTCAAGGTGCCGGTATGGCGCACCTTCGCCCGCGTCACCGCGCCGATCTGCCTGCCGGCGATCCTCGACATCGCCATCTATCTGTTCGTCAACGCCATGACGACGGTGTCGTCGGTGATCTTCCTCTACGCCCCCGACACCAAGCTCGCCTCGGTGGCGGCGGTGAACATCGAGGAGGCCGGCACGACGGCCGCGGCGGCCGCGCTCTGCATCGTGATCGTGATCACCTCGGCCGCGGTCAAGGCGCTGCACGTGCTGGCCGACCGCTTCCTGCTGGGGCGGCTGCAGGCCTGGCGGCGGCGCTGACCGGCGCCAAACCTGCTATCCTCGCGGGCACGAGGAGCAGGAAACATGCGGATCGACCAATTCGCCGTCGAGGCCGGTACGATCGGCGAACTCGTGGGCGTGATCGTCCTGATCGCGGGAGCAGTGATCGCCAGCGCGGCCTGCCTGGTGCGCGTCGTGCGGCGCCGGAGTTTCGCCGACGCCTATCATGAACTGCGCGCCGACCTCGGTCGCGCCATCCTGCTCGGGCTGGAGTTCCTGGTGATCGCCGACATCATCGGCACCGTGGCGATCGAACCGACATTGCAGAATCTTGGAGTCCTGGCGGTCATCGTCACCATCTGCACCTTGTTGAGCTTCGCGTTGGAGCTCGAAGTCAGCGGCCGCTGGCCATGGCAAAGGGCTCGCTCGGACGGTCCGCGGTCTTAATCACCCTTGGCGAGGTCCATCAGGTAGCCGGCGCCGCGGATCGTGTGGATATGCACGTTGGCGCCGGCTTCGGCCAGGATCTTGCGCAGGCGATGGACGTAGACCTCGATCGCATTCGAGGCGACGTCCTGCGACGAGCCGAAGACCTGACCCTGCAGCGAATCGTGCGACACCACCTTGCCGCTGCGCTTGAGCAGCACTTCGAGCACGTCGACCTCGCGCGCGGGCAGGCTCAGCATGCGGCCGTCGACGATGGCCTGGCGGCCGTCGGTCTTGAGCGAGACGTTGCCCAGGGCCAAGGTCGGGCCGTCGGGACCGGGCGAGCGGCGCAGCAGCGCCTGCAGGCGGGCTATCAGCTCGTCCGTCGAGAACGGTTTTACCATGTAGTCGCTGGCGCCCTTGTTCAGGCCGCCGACCCGGTCGTCCAGTCCGCCGCGCGCCGACAGGATGAGGACCGGCGTCTGGTCGCGCCGCCGGCGCATCTGGTCGAGCAGGGTGAGCCCGTCGGCGTCGGGCAGGCCGAGGTCGAGCACGACGGCGGCATACTGCACGGTGCGCAACGAGGCCTCGGCATCGGCGACGTTCTGTGCCGCGTCGACATCGAGCCCCGCCCGGGCCAACGCCTTCGTCACGAGGGCGACGAGATCGTCGTTGTCCTCGACCACCAACACCCGCATCGGCCTGAAATCTCCCAGTGTCGCTTGCCCAACCAATCGTAAGTCGCCGGCCCGGGCGCGTCGAGATTGCGGTCAGGAACGTGTAAGCGGCCAGTGTATAGTGCTGCCCATGAAACAGCTCCGGATTCCCGCGGTTTACATGCGCGGCGGCACCAGCAAGGGCGTGTTCTTCCTGGCCGACGACCTGCCGTCGGATCCTGCGGCGCGCGACCGCATCCTGATGCGCGTGATCGGCAGCCCCGATCGCTATGGCAAGCACACCGACGGCATGGGCGGCGCCACTTCGAGCACCAGCAAGGTCGTGATCCTGTCCAAGTCCAAGCGCGCGGGCTGCGATGTCGATTACCTGTTCGGCCAGGTCGCCATCGACAAGCCGCTGGTCGACTGGTCGGGCAACTGCGGCAACCTCAGCGCCGCGGTCGGATCGTTCGCCATCAGCATGGGCCTGGTCGAGGCGCCGGCCGATGGGCTGGCGACGGTCAACATCTGGCAGGCCAACATCAAGAAGAAGATCGTGAACCGCGTGCCGATGAGCGACGGCGAGGTGCAGGAGCTCGGCGACTTCCAGCTCGACGGCGTCGCCTTTCCGGCGGCCGAGGTCCAGCTCGAATTCTTGGACCCGGCCGACGACGAAGGCGGCGAGGGCGGGCCGACCTTCCCGACCGGCAACCACATCGACGTGCTCGACGTGCCCGGGCTGGGCAAGGTCGAGGCGACCCTGATCAACGCCGGCAATCCCACGGTGTTCGTCGATGCCGCGCGGCTTGGCCTCAAGGGCACCGAGCTGCAGGGCGACGTCAACGGCGACAAGGCCTTGCTGGCGCGCGTCGAACAGGCGCGCGCGCTGGCCGCGGTCGCCATGGGCGTTGCCGCGACGCTGGAGGAGGCGACCACCAGGCGCCAGCACACGCCAAAACTTTCCTTCGTCGCCAAGCCGGCGGGCTACACCGCCTCCGACGGCCGCGCCGTCGAGGCGGGCTCGATCGACCTGTTGGCGCGCATCTTCTCCATGGGCGTGCTGCACCATGCCATGACCGGCACGGGCGCGGTCGCCCTCGCGGCGGCCGCAGCCATCCCCGGCACCGTCGTCCATCGCCTGGCGCCGGTCGGGCCCGACGGCCGCGTGCGCTTCGGCCATCCCTCGGGCACGCTCAGGGTCGGCGCCGAGGTCGAGAAGGACGGCAATCGCTGGGCGGTGAAGAAGGTGATGATGAGCCGTTCCGCGCGTCGGCTCATGGAGGGCTGGGTGCGGGTGCCTCCCGTGTGATACGAACCTGGTGATGTTCGACGGCAACCGAGTCACGGCGCACACGCGCTCGCGCTACCCCATCTTCCAGTCGCCGATGACCTGGATCGCCCGCGCGCCGCTCGTATCGGCGGTCTCGGCGGCGGGCGGCATGGGCTTGCTGGAGAACTCCATCCGCGACCTCTCGGTCACCCAGCGCGAGTTTTTAGCCATCCGGGCCGCGACCAACCAGCCGTTCGGCGTGAACCTGCCGGTGCGCTACCTGCAGATGGATCCCAAGGAGGAGAGCGCCATCATCGACTGGCTGCTGGGCCAGGGCATCCATTTCGTCACCACCTCGGCCGGCGATCCGACGCGCTACACCCGGATGCTGAAGGACGCGGGCGTCACCGTCTATCACGCGACGGCGACCCTGCGCGGCGCCATCAAGGCGGTCGATGCCGGCGTCGATGGGCTCATCGTCGAGGGCGCCGAGAGTGCCGGCCTGCGCAATCCCGAGGAGGTCCACACCTTCGCGCTGTTGCAGGCAGTGCGGGAGAAGGTCGATGCGCCGATCGTGGCTGCGGGCGGCATCGTCGACGGCCGCGGCATGGCGGCAGCCTTTGCGCTGGGCGCCGAGGGCGTCACCATGGGCACGCGCTTCGTCGCCTCGTTCGAGAGCCCGGTACACCTGAACTACAAGCAGGCGATCGTGGCCGCCCCCATCACCGGCACGGCGCTGACCGACAATCCGCCGCGCGCCCGCTCGAGGGGCTTGCGCACGCCCTACGCCGTCGAGGTCGCCGAGGGCAAACGCGAGCGCCTGCCGCGCAACGCCACGCTCGACATGCTCTACGTCAATGGCGACGTCGACAACACGTCGGGCGCCGCCGGCGAAAGCGCCGGCCTGATCCACGAACTGAAGTCGGTGCGCCAGATCATCGATGACACGATCGAAAGCTTCTGGCGCGAGATCGACCGGCTGGCCCGGCTGCGGCCGAGCACGCACACCACTCAAACTCCTCTCCCCCGCTAGGGGGAGAGGCTGGGTGAGGGGGCTGCGCACGTCGATTCCCCCTCACCTAACCTCTCCCCCTAGCAGGGGAGAGGAACATGAGCGCTATCCCTTCAGCCCTGTCAGCTCCAAGCTCAACGCCCGGAGCCTGTGTCGCGCCTCGGCGTCGTAGGCCTGCGGGTTGGCGCGGGACTCGTTCATGACGTTGAAGTAGAGGCCGCTCTTGCCCTCGATCCCGGGCGAGACGGCAAGCTGCAGGATCGCCTCGGCGCCGGTCTCGACCTTGCTCGTGGGCGACAGGCCGGCGCGGCGCACCATCGTGGTGTTCATATAGGTCGAGGGATGCAGGGCATTGACGATCACGCCCGAGCCTGAGAGCTCCCGGGCAAGGTCGACCGTGAACAGGATCTGCGCCAGCTTGCTCTGGCAGTAGGCGGCGACGCCGCTGTACTGGCGCGTCAGCATGACGTCGGAGAAGTCGATGGCCTGCTGGCCGGCCGACGAGACATTGACAATGCGTGCCGGCGCCGCCGCCTTGATGAGCGGCAGCAGCTCGTGGGTCAGCAGGAAGCCCGCGAGGTAGTTCACCGCAAAGCGTAGCTCGTGGCCGTCTGCGCTCGTCTGGCGCTCGGCGCCAGCCGTGCCGATGCCGGCATTGTTGATCAGCAGTTCCAGCCGGTCAGTCGCCTTGCGCGCCTCGCCCGCCAGCCGCCTGACTTCCGCCAGCGCGGCCAGGTCCGCGGGCAGGAACGTGGCCTTGCCGCCCACCTGCTCGATCTCCTTCACCAGGGATTCGCCTCGCGCCTTGTCGCGGCCATGCGCCAGCACGCGCCAGCCGTCCTTGCCCAGCGCCTTCGCCACGACGCGGCCGACCCCGTCGGTGGCGCCTGTCACCAATGCCGTCTTCGCCATGTTGCTACCTCTTGTGCGAACCATAGACTATGACGACAGGAGTGCTCATGGCGAACAGACTTCACATCCGCGGCGCCCAGGTCGTCACCATGGACGAGACGCTGGGCGACTTTTTAACCGCCGACATCCTGATCGAGGAAGGCGCGATCCTGGCGGTCGGCCGCTCGCTCGACGCGGCCGGCGCCGAGACGATCGATGCCGCCGGCATGATCGCACTGCCCGGCATCATCGACGCCCATACCTGCCTGTGGCAGACGGTGCTGCGCGGCTATGTGCCCGACCTGTGGCCCGGCGGCTATTACTCGAAGTTCCTCCCGCTGCGCAGCCGCTACACGGCCGAGGACAATTTCAACGCCGCCTGGATCGGCGGCTTCGAAATGCTGTCCTACGGCACCACCACCGTCGTCGACTACTGCCACGACATCCGCGGTCCCGCCTTCGCGCCGGCCTCGATCGCGGCGCTGAAGGAGACCGGCATCCGCCATCTCTTTCAGTATTCGTTCATGCCGGTAGTGCCCGACGAGTTCACCGGACCACGGGATCGCCTGGCCGACGGCCGGCGCGTCTACGATGCGTTCCACGATCCCAAGAGCCTCACGACAGTGGGCTTCGGCGTCGAATCGATCGGCGCGCCGGGCCTCGAAGAGCAGCTCGCCTTCGCGCGCGCGCTCAAGGCGCCGAGCTGCATCCACGTCAACGAAACCGGCACCATCGACAGGCTCGCGGCCCTTGGCCTGCTGGGGCCCGACCTGCTGGTGATCCACGGTAACCTTTTAGGCAATCCCGAGCTCGAGCGCATGGCCATCGCCGGCATGCCGCTCTGCTTCACGCCGACGGCCGACACCCAGGGCACGCCGGCCGACGTCGTGCGCCGCGCCATCGAGCGCGGCGTCGACGTGGTGTTCGGCTGCGACATTCCCTGCACCGTGGCCTCGGACACGCTGGGGCAGCTGCGCGTCATGTTCAACGTTCAGGGCTACCTCGACGGCGCCATGGAACGCAGCTTCTCCAGCGTACTGGGCCGGCGCCCGCCGGTGCGGCCGGGCCTGCCGCTGCTGACACCACGCAAGCTGATCGAGACCGCCACCATCACCGCCGCGCGCGTGCTGGGGCTCGGCGATCGCATCGGCTCGCTGACGCCCGGCAAGCGCGCCGACATCGTCCTCATCCGCAAGGGCCCGTTCGGCGACTCCGTCGTCGACGACGCCTGTGCCCATGTCCTGCTGCAGACCAGCCCGCGCGACATCGACACAGTGCTGGTCGACGGCAAGCTGTGCATGAGAGGGGGCGTGCTGGCCGGTTTCGATGCCCGACGCGCCGCGGCGATGGTCGCCGCCTCACGAAAACGAATTCTGGGATAAGGACGTCAAGCTCTTCTGGACCGCGCGCATCCTGCGCGCTCATGATCATGAGGCGCGCAGGATGCGCGCGGTCCGGAAGAGCATGAATCAGAACAGCCCAACCCTCTATCTCCTGTGCGGCAAGATCGCCGCCGGCAAGTCGACCCTGGCCCGCCGGCTCGCGTCACGCCCGGCGACGCTGCTGATCAGCGAGGATCACTGGACGTCGACCCTGTTCGCCGGCGACCTGAAGACGATCGACGACTACGGCCGGCTCTCGGCCCGGCTGCGCGCCGCCATGGCGCCGCACATCGTCGATATCCTGCATCAGGGCCTGTCCGTGGTGCTCGACTTCCAGGCGAATACCGTCCGCGTCCGGAGCTGGATGCGCTCGCTGATCGGCGAGGCCGGCGTGGCGCATGAGCTTCATGTGCTGGATGTGCCGGACGAGGTTTGCAAGCAGAGGCTGCGCGCCCGCAATGCCGGCGGCGAGCATCAATTCCAGGTGAGCGACGCGGAGTACGAGCAGTTCACCGCCCACTTCGTCCCGCCTGGGGCGGAGGAGGGCTTTAACGTCATCGTCCACAAAGCCTGAACGGGCGAAGCGTCCGGTTTCGTGCTATAGTTCAGTGCCCTTTGAAGAAAGAACAATAAAATGACGCTCTTCGAGGAACTGAAAAGGGTGGCGATGCGGACTGCCCCCTACGAGGCGCCGCCTCTCTGCCCTTGGTGCGGCACCGGCCATCTGAACGTGATCGAGGAGACCCCCGATCCCAATTTCGGGGCCTTGGGTGTGAGCAGCCGGATCCTGCGCTGCGACGCGCCCACCTGCGGCAGGCTCACCGAGGCCTGACGCAGCCTCTCAATCGATTGGCGGGCGCTTGCCCGCCCACGGCCGCGCCGCCTCGAACGCGGCCGACAGCTGCAGCACGCCGAGATCGTCGAACCGGCGGCCGACGATCTGCAGGCCGACCGGCAGGCCGTCCCTGGTGAAGCCGCAGGGCACCGACGCCGCCGGATTCTGCGACAGGTTGAAGGGATAGGAGAACTCGGCCCACGACAGCCAGTCCCACGGATGCTGCGGCCAGTGCCGGGGCTGCAGCAGCTCGGCTGGGAAGGCCGCGACCGACACCGCGGGCGTCAGCAGGAAATCCCAGTCGTCGAAGAAGTGGTTGATCTCGGCGCAGTAGGCGTACTTCACCAGCCGCATCTTTTGATACTCGGCCATGGTGATCTTCGCTCCGGCCTCGATGCAGGCGACGAAGCCCGGATCCATGCGGTCGCGGAACTCAGGCAGCCGCTCGGCATGCCGCGTGAAATGCGCCGGCCAGAAGAAGCGCGCCAGCTCGGGCCCCTTCGGCCCCCACGGCGTCTTCACCGGCTCGACGCGCCAGCCCAGGTCTTTCTCGAAGGCAGTCACCGCCTTGGCGACCAGCTCGGCCACTTCCGGGTCGACGCGGGCATGGCCGAGGTCGGGGCTGTAGGCGAGGCGCGGCGCCCGCGGCCGGCGCTGCACATGGCGCGGATAGTCGGCCGGCTGGGCCTCCAGGCTGGTGTGATCGTCGGGATGCGGCCCGGCCATCGTTTTAAGCATCAGCGCGGCGTCGGCGACCGTGCGCGTGAGCGGCCCGAGATGCACGGTCTGGTCGCTGGCCGTCACCGGCGACTGCGGCACGCGGCCGTAGGTCGGCTTCAGCCCGAACACGCCGCTGAAATGCGCCGGCATACGGATCGAGCCCGCGCCGTCGCTGCCCTGGTGCAGCGGCCCGTAGCCCGCCGCCGCGCCGACGCCGGCGCCGGCCGACGAGGCGCCGGCATTCATGCCGTGCTTAAAAGGATTGTGCGTGATGCCGGTCAGCGGGCTGTTGCTGACGCCCATCCAGCCGAACTCGGGCGTCGTCGTCTTGCCGAGGATGACCGCGCCCGCGCCGCGCAGGCGGGCGACCATGGCGCTGTCCGCCGTCGCGACCTCACCGCGCCGCAGGTAGGTGCCATACTCGATCTGCATGCCCCGCACGGCCTCGTGGTCCTTGATCGTCACCGGCACGCCGTGCAGGGGCCCGATCGGCCCACCCGTGGCCAGAGCGCGGTCGGCCGCTTGTGCGGCGTCCATCGCTTCCTCGGCCGCCAGATAGGCGAAGGCGTTGAGCTTGGGCTCGAGCCTCTGGATGCGATTCAGCACCGCCGACGTGATTTCGACAGACGACAGTTTCTTGGCGCGGATGGCGTCGCAAAGCTCGGTCGCCGGGGTGAAGCAGAGATCGGTTTCGTTCATGACCGAATCCTACACCATCGCCGCCTTGCCGCGCCGGTTTTGCGGTGGCAGTTTCGCTGGGCTCATCGCGCCTCTACGGAGTCCTTATGTGCAGGAGAGGGCCATGGCTGCTCAATTCGATCTTGTCGTGCGCAACGGCACCGTGCTCGACGGCACGGGCGGTCCGGCGCGCGAGGCCGATGTCGCGGTGCAGGATGGCCGCATCGCCGCCGTCGGCCGCGTGGCCGGCGCCGGGCGCGAGGAGATCGACGCCAAGGGCCTGGCCGTCACGCCGGGCTTCGTCGATATCCACACCCACTACGATGGCCAGGCGACCTGGGACCAGCGCTTCGTGCCCTCGTCGGGCCATGGCGTCACCACGGTGGTGATGGGCAATTGCGGCGTGGGCTTCGCGCCCTGCCGGCCGCAGGACCGCGACACGCTGATCAAGGTCATGGAAGGCGTAGAGGACATCCCCGAGCTGGTGATGCGCGAGGGCGTGCCGTGGAACTGGCAGAGCTTCCCCGACTATCTCGACGCCCTGGCGCAGCGCCGCTGCGACATCGACTTCGCGACCCAGGTGCCGCATGCGCCCCTGCGCGTCTTCGTCATGGGCCGCCGCGGCGTCGACCGCGAGCCCGCGACGACCGCCGACATGGCGGCGATGGCGACGCTCGTCGAGGAGGGCTTGCAGGCCGGCGCGCTCGGCTTCACCACCTCGCGCTCGCTGTTCCATCGCACGCCCGACGGCGCGCTCACGCCCACCATCACCGCCGCCGAGGAAGAGCTGGCGGCGATCGCCCGCGGCATGCGCCGCGCGGGCAAGGGCGTGATCCAGCTTTTGGACGACTTCCAGGACGCCACGCCCGAAGGCTCGACCGAGTTCGCCATGCTGCGCCGCCTGGTCGAGATCTCGGGCCGGCCGCTCTCCTTCACCCTTTTGGACATCTCGCTCTATCCCGGCCGCTGGAAGACGCTTCTGGAAGAGGTCGCGCGCGCCAATCGCGACGGCCTGCCGATCAGGGGCCAGGTGGCGGCGCGCCCGGTGGCGATCCTCTATGGGCTGGAACTGTCGTTCCATCCGTTCTCGACCTGCCCGAGCTATCGCGCCATCGAGGGCCTGCCGCTCGAGGGCAAGCTCGCGCGGCTGCGCGATCCGGCGATGCGGGCGCGGCTCCTGAAGGAGGAGCCGGTCTACAGCAATCCCAACATGCTGGCCTTCATGCGCAACGTCGCCAACATGTTCGTGCTGGGCGATCCGCCGAACTACACGCCGCCCGCTGCCGAGCGCCTCGACGCGCGCGCCGCGGCGCTCGGCGTCACGCCGCTGGAGCTCGCCTACGACCTGCTGGTGTCGGGCGATGGCCGCACCATCCTGTTCCATCCCGGCGCCAACTACACGGACTGCTCCGACGCCAACATGGCGAGCATGCTGCGTCATGAGAACACCGTGATGGCGCTGGGCGACGGCGGTGCGCATTACGGCCTGATCTGCGACGCGAGCTACCCGACGCACGCCCTGACCTATTGGACGCGCGACCGCCAGGGGGAACGCTGGCCGCTCGCCTGGACGGTACACCAGCTCACCGAGGTGCCGGCGCGCACCGTCGGGCTGGGCGACCGTGGCCGGCTGGCGGCGGGCTACAAGGCCGACATCAACCTGATCGACCTCGACCGGCTGAAGGTCGCCGCGCCTCATCCCGTCCACAACCTGCCCGGTGGCGGCCGGCGCCTGGAGCAGAAGGCCGAGGGCTATCGCGCCACCATCGTCAGCGGCGAGGTCACCTACCGCGACGGCGCATTCACGGGCGCGCTGCCTGGCCGACTGGTCCGCGGCGCTCGGTAGCTGGGCGCATCATACGGGAGCGCGGGCCTCTGGCCCGCATCATGAGCGGGCCGGAGGCCCGCGCTCCCAAAATGATCTAAGCTCCTCCCAACAAGGGCAGGGAGGACTGCATGAAGCGCGTGCTCGTCGCGTTGATCCTGGTGTTGTTCGCGGCGCCGGCAATCGCCGCCGACTATCCCGCACCAAAGACCGGCGAATGGATCGCCAAGGACTTCAAGTTCCACACCGGCGAGGTCATGCCCGAGCTGCGGCTGGCCTACACGACGGTCGGCGATCCCTCCGGCCAGCCGGTCCTCGTCCTGCACGGCACCACCGGCTCGGCGACCAGCATGCTGACGCCGGCCTTCGCCGGCGAGCTGTTCGGCGCCGGCCAGCCGCTCGATGCCGCCAAGTACTACATCATCATCCCCGACTCGATCGGCCACGGGAAATCCTCGAAGCCATCCGACGGGCTGAAGGCCAAGTTCCCCAAGTACAACTACGCCGACATGGTCGATGCGCAGTACCGGCTGGTGAAGGAGGGGCTCGGCATCAACCACCTGCGCCTGGTGATCGGCAACTCGATGGGCGGCATGCACACCTGGCTGTGGGGCGTGAAATATCCCGACTTCATGGATGCGCTGGCGCCGATGGCCTCGCAGCCGACGGCGATGGCCAGCCGCAACTGGATGATGCGCCGCCTGATCGTCGATTCCATCCGCAACGATCCCGACTGGAAGGGCGGCGACTACACGACCCAGCCGAAAGCCTTCCGCACGGCCGCCGTGTTCTACAACATCGCCACCAACGGCGGCACGCTCGCTCACCAGAAGATGGCGCCGACGCGCGAGGCCGCCGACAAGCTTCTGGACCAGCGGCTGGCCGCCCTGACCAACGCCGACGCCAACGACTATCTCTATCAGTGGGAAGCGTCGGGCGACTACGATCCGTCACCCGGCCTCGGTCGCATCAAGGCTGCAGTGCTGGTCATCAACGCCGCCGACGACGAGCGCAATCCGCCGGAGACCGGCCTCACCGAAGCGGCGCTGAAGCAGATCAGGAACGCCCGCCTGCTCCTGATCCCGGCCAGCGGGGAGACGCGCGGCCACGGCACGACTGGCATGGCGAAATTCTATAAGCTGCCCCTGGCCGAATTGCTGCAGAGTACACCGGCAGTCAGATAGAGGTGACGACATGACCACGGCCAGCGAAGGCGCGGAACTCACCCAGGTCGGCCCCGGCACGCCGATGGGCCGCCTGATGCGGCACTACTGGCTGCCGGCGCTGCTGTCGTCTGAGCTCGAGCGCGACGGCCCGCCGACCCGCTTCATGCTGCTGGGCGAGAAGCTTCTGGCCTTCCGCGACAGCGCCGGCCGCGTCGGCGTCATGGACCATCGCTGCCCGCATCGCTGCGCCTCGCTGTTCCTCGGCCGCAACGAGCAGGGCGGGCTGCGCTGCATCTATCACGGCTGGAAGTTCGACGTCGCCGGCAACTGCCTCGACATGCCGAACGTGCCCGAGGACCAGGATTTCAAGCACAAGGTCAAAGCGAAGGCCTACCGCGCGGTCGAGCGCGCCGGCCTGGTCTGGGTCCATATGGGCGAGGGCGAGCCCCAGTCGCTGCCGGCCTTCGAGGTGCTCGACCTGCCGCCCGACGAGATCAACGTCCACATCATGCAACGCCGTTGCAACTGGCTGCAGGCGCTCGAGGGCGAGATCGACACCGCCCATTTCGGCTTCCTGCACGCCGGCCACGTCGATCCCAACGACGTGCCCGAGACCGATCCCTTCTACTTCACCATCACCAACCGCGCGCCGCAGTACCACGTCGCCGACACGCCGTGGGGCACGCAGTACGCCGGCTACCGCGCCGCCGGATCGGGCCAGACCTACTGGCGCTTCGCCAACTTCCTGTTCCCCTGCTGGTCGCAGGCGCCCAACGGCGAATTCGAGAGCCACATGCACGCCCGCGCCTGGGTGCCGCTTGATGACGGCCACACCATGTTCTTCTTCATCTATTGGAAGAAGGCCAAGTCGGCGCAGGCCCTGCCTCAGCCGAGATACAAGGACGGCTCGCCGATCGGCGGCACGGGCCGCGGCGGCATAAAAATGCTGCCCAACACGACGGACTGGCTCGGCCGCTGGCGGCTGGCGCAGGACGAGGGCAACGACTGGGGCATGGACCGCGACAAGCAGCGCCGCAACGAGATCTACAGCGGCATCGACGGCGTCCATCTGCAGGACCAGGCGATCACCGAGAGCATGGGGCCCATCACCGACTTCGGCCACGAGCACCTGGCGCCGTCGGACCAGATGATCACCCGCACGCGGCGTCGGCTGCTGATGGCGGCGCGGGCGCTGCGCGACAAGGGAGAGAAGCCGCCCGGGGCCGATGATCCCGGCGTCTACCGCAAGGCACGCAGCGGCTACTTCATCAATCCTGACGATCGGGGCTCGTGGCAGCAGGTCTATGCCACGACGCTCGCCAGTGCCATGCATCCGACGGCGCAAGCGGCAGAGTGACCTGCATGTCGCGTTGGCGTGTCGGCGTGGACTCCGGCGGAACATTCACGGACATCTGCCTGTTCGACGAGCAGGAGGGAAAGGTCGAGACGTGGAAGGTGCCGTCGACGCCTGACGACCCGTCGCGCGGCATCGCGCAAGGCGTAGAGGAGGGCATGCGCCGCGTGGCGCCTGACGAGAAGAATCCCGCCGCGCCCATCGTCTATTTCGGTCATGGCACCACGGTCGCGACCAACGCGCTGATCCAGCATCGCGGCGTGAAGACGGGGCTCGTAACCACCGACGGCTTCCGCGACCTGCTCGAGATCGGCCGCCAGAAGCGGCCCGATCTCTACGACATCCAGGCCGACAAGCCGCTCACCCTGGTGCCGCGCGACCTGCGCCTGGAAGTACCCGAGCGCCTGCGTCACACCGGCGAGGTCGACGTACCGCTGGACGAGGACAAGATGCGCGCCGCTGCTCGCGCCTTGAAGGCAGCGGGCGTGAAGGCGGTCGCCGTGTCGTTCCTCTACGGCTTCATCCGCCCCGATCACGAGAAGCGCGCGGTAAAAATCTTGCGCGAGGAGATGCCCGACGCCTTCATCTCGGCTGGTCACGAGATCGCGCCGGAGTTCCGCGAGTACGAGCGGCTGTCGACGGTGGTGCTGAACGCCTATCTCGGACCGGTGATGGAGAACTACATCCGGCGCCTCAGCCCGCGGCTGGAAGCGCTCGGCATGACGGCCACCCCGCATCTCACCCAGTCCAACGGCGGCGTCATCGGCTTTGCCACGGCGGCCGAGATGCCGGTGCGCACGGTGCTGTCGGGCCCCTCGACCGGCGTGGTCGGCGCCCAGGCGATCGGCCGGCTGGCGGGCTTCGAGGACCTCATAACCTTCGACATGGGCGGCACCTCGACCGACGTGGCGTTGCTGCAGGGCGGCCGCTGCCGGCTCGCCGCCGAGGCGACGGTGCACGGCTATCCCATCAAGGCGCCGATGCTCGACATCCATACGGTCGGTGCGGGCGGCGGTTCGATCGCCTACATCGACAGCGGCGGCCTTTTAAAGGTGGGACCGCGCTCGGCCGGCGCCGATCCTGGTCCCGCGTGTTACGACAAGGGCAACCCGGAGCCCGCCGTCACCGACGCCAACGTCGTGCTGCAAACGCTGAACCCAAAGCACCTGCTGGGCGGGCGCATGAAGATCCGCCGCGACCTCGCCGAGCAGGCGATCGCGCGGCTGGCCGGGCAACTCGGCCTCGGCGTGCCGCAGACGGCGCAGGGCATCCTGTCGGTCGTCACCGCCAACATGGCGCGCGCGATCCGGGTCATCTCCGTGCAGCGCGGCCACGACCCGCGCGATTACACGCTGATGGCGTTCGGCGGCGCAGGACCGTTGCATGCCGCGCGGCTCGCCAGCGAGCTCGAGATCGGCCGCGTCCTGGTGCCGGCCAATCCCGGCATCCTCTGCGCCATGGGCCTGCTGTTGACCGACCTGCGCGCCGATTTTGCCCACACGCGCCTGATGCCCGCGACCGAGGCGTCGACGGCCGCCGTCGCCGAGGGCTTTTCTGCACTGGCGGAGCGTGCCGAGCGCTGGTTCGCGCACGAAGGCATCGCGTCCGCCGACCGCCACATCACCCGCACCGTCGACATGCGCTACCACGGCCAGAACTACGAGCTGAGCGTCGCGGCGCCCGACGGCCCGATCTCCCAGGCGACCCTGCAGGCCCTGGCAACGGGCTTCGCCGACGTGCACCGCCAGCGCTACGGTTTTGTCGCGGACGGCGATCCCGTCCAGATCGTCACCCTGCGCGTCGAAGCCACTGGTGCGGTGCGCAAAGCCGAGCTTCGGGCGCATCCCGAGGCGGGGCCGGACGCATCGGGCGCCATCGTGCAGCGCCGCAAGGTCTGGCTGGCGGAGGCAGGCGATTTCGTCGACACCCCGGTCTACGGCCGTGAGGCGCTGCGCCCCGGCAATCGCTTCTCCGGTCCGGCGATCGTCGAACAGATGGACGCGACGACGCTGGTGCCGGCCGGCTGGACCGCGCGAGTCGACTCGTACCTCAACCTCATCCTCGAGGCGCCGACATGAGAAGGTACCTTCCTCCCCATGCGAAGCATGGGGCGTGGCGCTTTTGGCCGCGTGGCGGCCAAAACGCCTGGCCCGCGCAGCGGGCGGAGGGGTCAAAGGCCCCAACGAGTCTGCTGCCCATGACCCCTCCGTCGCCGTATGACGGCGACACCTCCCCTCGCTTCGCGAGGGGAGGAAGATGAAAACCCTCGATCCCATCACCGTCGAGGTGATCGGCGCCGCCATGGCCTCGATCGTCGAGGAGACCGGCGAGACGCTGATCCGCGCCTCGCACTCGACCAACATCAAGGAGCGGCGCGACTGCTCGACGGCCTTGTTCAACGCCGCCGGCGACACGCTGTGCCAGGCCGAGCACATCCCCATCCACCTCGGCAGCTTTTTAGACCTCATCAAGCACATCATGCGGCGCTACCCGACCCAGGACATCCGGCCGGGCGACGCCTTCATCGGCAATGACGCCTACGAGGGCGGCGGCACGCATCTGCCCGACATCGTCGTCGCCGAGCCGATCTTCGTCGACGGCCATATGGTCGCCTGGACGGTGAACCTCGCCCACCATGCCGACTTCGTCGATCGCGGCCACGCCCACATCTACCAGGAGGGCCTGCGCATCCCGCCGGTGCGGCTCTATCGCGGCGGCGAGCTGCAGAAGGATGTCCAGGACCTGATCCTGCTGAACTGCCAGGTGCCCAGCGAACGGCTGTCCGACCTGCGCGCCCAGATGGCGGCCAACCGCGTCGGCGTGCAGCGCTTCCAGGCGCTGTCGGCCAAGTACGGCATCGACACGGTGCTGAGCGCCGGCGCCGCGCTGATGGACTATGCCGAGCGCAAGATGCGCGCGGCCATCGCGGCCATCCCCGACGGCACCTGGCGCTTCGAGGACGTGTTCGACAACGAGGAGGTGAAGGAACTGCTGCCGATGTCGGTCGAAGTGACGGTGAAAGGCGAGGAGATGTCGCTCGCCTTCGACGCCCCCGAGCAGATGCGCGCCGGCTTCAACATGACCTACACGGCACTGCTCGCCACGACCTACTACATCGTGAAGTCGGTGCTCGACCCCGCCATTCCGCCCAATGCCGGCCTGGCGCGGCCGCTCAGGATCACGGCGCCGGAGGGCAGCATCCTGAATTGCCTGCCGCCGGCTGCCGTGAACGGCCGCCTACAAACCTGCCAGCGCGTGTCGGACATGATTTTAGGCGCGCTGGCGCAGCCGGTGCCGGAGCGGGTGATGGCCTGCTCCAACTCGGCCTGTGTCGTTGCCTACTTCATCGGCAAGCGTCCCGACGACGGCTCGACCTGGGTCTATCTCGAGACGATCGGCGGCGGCAGCGGCGCGCGCGCCCACAAGGACGGGCTGGACGGCGTCCACGTCCACACCACCAACACCTCCAACCTGCCGGTCGAGGCGCTGGAGATCGAGTACCCGCTGCTGCTCACACGCTATGAACTGGTCGAGGACTCCGGTGGCGTCGGCCGCTATCGCGGCGGCATGGGCCTGCGCCGCGTCTACCAGGCCACGCACGATTGCCGCGTGCGCGTCGACATCAGCCGCCAGCGCTCGAAGAGCTGGGGCCTGTTCGGCGGCGGTCCCGGCGCGCACGGCAAGGTTGAGCCAGGCCCGGACGTCGTGTTCGAGGGCGATTCAGCCGTACTGAAGACGGGCCAATGGTTTGCCGTGGTGACGCCGGGGGCAGGCGGCTTCGGCCCGCCGCAACAGCGCGATCCCGCGGCCGCGGCGCGTGACTTGAAGGAGGGGGCGATCAGCCGGGCGACGGCGCGCGACATCTACGGCCTTTCTCGCTAAGCTTCGCGCGCTACCAAAAAAAAGGGCGTGGTTTGTACGCGTGCACAAGCGTTCCTTTCAGGGAGGGCCAAGGTCATGCCATTCAACAAGCTGTCGCGTCGTGGAGTAGTCGCCGGAGGCGTTGCCGCCGGTCTTTTAGGCGCACCGTTCGTGCGCAGTGCCAATGCCGCCGGAAGTCTGACCATCGGCATGTGGGATCATTGGGTGCCCGGCGCCAATGATGTCCAGACGGCGATCATCAAGGAGTGGGCGGCCAAGGAGAAGGTCGACGTCACGATCGACTACATCACCAGCCAGGGCAACAAGCTGCTGCTGACGCTGTCCGCCGAGCACCAGGCCAAGTCCGGCCACGACATCATGGAGTTCACCAACTGGGAAGCGGCCCAGATGAATACCGGGCTCGAGTCGGTCGACGACGTCGTCAAGAAGGTCGTCGCGACCAACGGACCGATAGATCCCGCGGTCGAATATCTCGGCAAGTTCGAGGGCCGCTGGCTCGGCGTGCCGATGACCCGCGGCACCCTGCTGCTCGGCTGCTGCTCGCGCTTCGACATGATGAAGGAGCATGGCGGCGTCGACGTGCAGGCGCTCTATCCCGCCGGCAAGCCGCCCAACGACGCGAGCTGGACGTGGGACGCCTTCCTGGCGGCGGCCGAGAAGTGCCAGAAGGCGGGCGTCGGCTTCGGCCTGCCGCTCGGCTCGACCACCGACACCAACCAGTGGGTCGGCGCGCTGTTCCTCGCTTATGGCGCGCAGCTGATGGATGCCAAGGGCAACGTCACGGTGAAGTCGGACTCCGTGAAGCAGGTGCTGGAGTACGGCAAGAGGCTCGTGGCCTTCTGCCCGGCCGATGCGACGGCGTGGGACGACTCCTCGAACAACAAGTGGCTGATCTC
Source organism: Reyranella sp. (assembly GCA_021732285.1). Taxonomy (GTDB): domain Bacteria; phylum Pseudomonadota; class Alphaproteobacteria; order Reyranellales; family Reyranellaceae; genus Reyranella. The sequence goes on from JAKFVH010000041.1 coordinate 39,849, forward strand.
GGGCAAGGGCGCCTTGATCTTCAATCCGCCCAGCGCCTGGGCCGTCGCCAAGCGCGACGCGCCGCAGGTCGCCGAGAAGTGCTGGACGCACGGCTTCCCCATCGGGCCGGCCGGCCGCTTCAACCCGATCCTGCCGCGTTTCTATGGCGTGTGGAACTTCTCGAAGAACAAGCCGGCGGCGAAAAGCCTGCTCGAGTTCCTGACCTTGCGGCAGAATGCCGAGAAGCAGGTGGCGGCGAGCCAGGGCTACGACATCCCGCCCTACACGAAGTTCAACGACTTCAAGACCTGGGACGAGGAGGGGCCGCCCAAGGGCTCGATCTCGCACTATCCGATCAAGGGCGGCGACCAGAAGGCAGGCGTCGTCTGCTCGCCGGCGCCGCCGCTGATCGCGGCCCAGATCTGGGCGCAGTCGATCCAGAACCAGATGCTCGTCCGCTACGCCAAGGGCGAGGCGATGGAAAAGACCATGGACTGGGCCGCGCGCGAGGTCGAAGGCTTCAAGCGCACCTGAGAACCAATTCCTCCCCTTCGCGGACTCAGCGAAGGGGAGGTGCCCGCGCAGCGGGCGGAGGGGTCATAGATTTGCCACGGGCTGCGCCGTTTGTTCGGCGCAGTTCGCGGCCTACCCTGCGGCCATGAAGCGAACCATCCTCCTCACCCTGATACTGGCCGGCTGCTCAGGCAGCGGGCTCTCGACGTCGAGCGGCCCCAACGGCGAAAGCATCGTCGGCAACGACGTGTCGGTGCAGGTCACCGGCGCGGCCAATCCGAGCGCGGCCTTCACGTTGGCCCAGAAGTACTGCCGCAAGAACGACCGCGCCGCCCGCGCTGTCAGCCAGTCCAGCACCACTTCCGCCTTCGACTGCGTGAAGACCGCCTAACCTCGTCGGCCGCAGACTTGGCCGATCAGGCGCGCACCGGCGTCGATTTCCTCGTCGGTCCACGCGGCAAAGCCGAGGAACAGCCCACGCTCCGTGGCCTCGCCGATGTAGTGATCCGACAGCGGCCTCGCCGTCACGCTGGCTTTGGCCAGACGCGCGCAGAGCAGGCGATCGTCCTGCCGCACGCGACAGCGCGCCAGGAGCTGCATTCCGCCGGCGGGCGGATCGATCACGAAGGCATCGCGCGTTTCCGCGGCCAGCGCCTGCACCAGCCGGTCGCGTCGTGCCCGGTAGAGGCGGCTCATGCGCCGGATATGGGCGGCGTAGTCGCCGTCGTCCATGAACGCCGACAGGGCGTCCTGCAAGGTCGCGGAGGCGAGCTGGCCGGTGTGGCGTTGGGCGATTTCGAACGTCTCGACCAGGTTCTCGGGCACGACGGCATAGCCGACGCGGATGTCGGCCAGCATGACCTTGGAGAACGTGCCGACGTAGAAGACACGGGCCCCGCCGTCGAGGCCCTGCAGGGACGCGACCGGCCGTCCGTCGTAGTGGAACTCACTGTCGTAGTCGTCCTCGATCAGCGCGGCGCCGGTGGCCTTGGCGAAGCGGAGCAATTCCAGCCGACGGTCGATCGGCATCAACTGGCCCGTCGGATACTGATGCGACGGCGTGATGAAGATGAGCCGCGGCCGGTCCTTGCGGCCGGCCGGCGCCAGGCCGCTGCGGTCGACGGGGACGCCTAAAACATCGGCGCCGGCGGCTTCGAGCGCCACGCGGGCGCCGATGTAGCCGGGGCTTTCCAGCCATGCGATGTCGCCCGCGTCCAGAAGCACGCGGGCAATCAGCTCGATCGCCGCCTGCGCCGAGGGCGTCAGGATGATCTGGCGCGGCTCCGTCCTGACGCCGCGATGCTCGATGAGGTGCCGGGCCAGGGACTCCTGCAAGGCGAGGCGGTTGTGTCCGCCCTGTTGTCGCGGATGGGCGTTGCGCGCGGCGCGGCGCAGGCAGCGTGCCCAGACGTCGTGCGGAAAGGCTCGGGCATCGGCGAGGCCCGGCGTGAAGGGACGAGGGGTGCTCTCGAACAGGGTCGGCGGCCAATTCGATCGGCCGATGCGCCGAGCCCAAGACGAGAGCCGCTGCTTTGCCGGCGCGACGGGTTGCCCGCGCACGGCATCCACTGCCGGCAGCCGGGCAAGGCCGGCGGCGATCGAAGGACGGCGGCCGCGCGCGATATCGAGGTAGCCCTCGGCGGCCAGCTGGTCGATGGCGGCGGAAACCGTGTTGCGGGCAACATCCAGCTGTTCGGCGAGCAGGCGGCTGGAGGGCAGCCTAAAACCCTGCCGCAGCCGTCCGTCGGCGATGGCCGCGCGCACTTGCTCGTAGAGTTGGCGGGCCAGCGGCGCGCCGTTGCCACGGTCGAGGTCGATCACGCCGGTAAGCGGTTGGGCCATAAAACTGGCTCCTTCATATTTTCAGAACCTGACCTGTTCATAAGGCCAGTCTAGCCGCATGCTGGACCGGCATGAAGAGCGATCATCTGCCGAGGCATCTCGCCCTTCTGTTGTTCGCCGTCGTCGTCCTCGCCTGGGGGTTCAATTGGCCGGTGACCAAGTTGATGGTCCAGAGCGTGCCGCCCTTGTGGACGGCCGCTTTGCGCAGCCTGGTCGCCAGCGTCGTGCTGCTCGCTCTGCTGTGGGGCCAGGGCAATCTGATCGTCCCCCGGCGAGGCGACCTTCCCGTCGTGTTCGGAATCGCTCTTCCCCACATGGTCGCCTTCTCGGGTCTGGTGTCGATCGGCATCCAGTTCGTTCCCGCCGGCCGCGCCATCGTGCTGGGCTACACCACGCCGCTTTGGGTGATCCCCGCGGCCCGGCTGTTTCTCGGCGAACCCATCACCCGCTACCACCTGGCCGGCGGCGCCGTGGCGCTCGCGGGGCTGGCGATCATGTTCAATCCGGCGTCGTTCGACTGGAGCGACGGCCGTTCATTGCTCGGCAACGGCCTGCTTTTGCTCGCCGCCGCATGCTGGGCCGTCAGCATCGTCTATGTCCGCGCCCACCGATGGATATCGACGCCGTTTCAGCTCGTCTTCTGGGAAGCACTGCTGGCCAGCTTCCTGCTGGCGCTGTTGGCCCTGTTCTTCGAAGGCGTGCACGAGGTGGAGTGGACACCGCAGCTCGTGCTCCTGCTGCTGTACGGCGGGGTCTGTGGCAATGCGCTGGCCTATTGGGCAATCGCCATGGTGAACCGAAGCCTGCCGGCGGCCGTGACGTCGCTCGGGCTGCTGGCGACGCCCGTCGTGGGCACCTTGAGCGCGGCGCTCGCGCTCGGCGAGCCCATCACCTTGACCTTGCTTGGCGCGATGACGCTGATCATCGGCGGCATCGCGCTCGGCACGTTCACGCATCGGCAACAGCGACATTGAAGGAGCCTGGCCATGGCAACTGAGCATCCGAGCGTTTGTACGCTCGACTGCCCCGACACGTGCAGTCTCGCGGTCACGGTCGAGAACGACCGCATCGTCAAGGTCCGCGGGTCGACGTCGCTGCCCTATACCGGCGGCGTCGTCTGCAACAAGGTGGCTCACCACAGCGCCGAGTTCGTTCACGGCACCGGCCGCTTGCACTATCCGCTGCGGCGAGTCGGTCCGCGTGGCTCCGGCCGGTTCGAACGGATCACCTGGGCCGAGGCGTTCGACGCGATCCATGGCAGCGTGATGTCGGTCGTCGACCGATGGGGCCCGCAGGCCGTCATGCCGCTGAGCTACGGCGGGCCCCATGGGCTGCTGTCGATCGACAGCATGTCGCTGCGGTTCTTTCACAAGCTCGGCGCCACTCAGTTGTTTCGTGGATCACTCTGCGGCGGGGTCCGCAGCGAAGCCTGGTTGGGCACCTACGGCAACGCTCCGGGTGTCGGCCCCGACCTTGCGGCCGAGGCTGAGCTCAATGTGCTGTGGGGCAACAACGCCACCGTCACGAACCTGCATCTGGTACGGAAGGTTCGCGAGGCCAAGCGCCGCGGCGGTCGACTGGCGGTGATCGATCCGCTGCGCACCAAGATCGCCGAGCAGGCGGACCTCCATCTCACGCCCAAGCCCAGCACCGACGTGCTCCTGGGTTTCGCCCTCGCCGTCGAGCTCGAGCGGCTGGGCGCCCACGACCTGGCGTTCATCGACAAGCATGTCAGCGGCTACCAGGAGTACATGAGCCTGGCGCGCCAATGGCCATCGGAGACCGCCGCGGAAGCATGCGGCATTCCCGCCGAAGATATCCGCACGCTCGCCAGGTGGATGGCGGAAGCCAATCCGCTGGTGCTCGCGCCCGGCAACGGCCTCGAGCGCGGCCGCAACGGCGGCAGCGGCATACGCGCGGCCATCGCGCTGCCGGCCCTTTTAGGCAAGCTCGACCGGCGCAACGGCATTGTGCTCGGCGCCCGTGGGGCGTTTCCCCGGACGCCGAACAAGCTCACGCGGCCCGATCTGGTTCCGGCCGGCACGCGAACCCTGAACATCAACGATATCGGCCGCCATCTCGAGCGCGACGACATCGACCCGCCGCTCAGGGCTCTCTTCATCTACAACCACAATCCGATCGTCGTGCATCCCGACCAGAATCGCATGAAGCGCGGCCTGGCGCGCGAAGACATCTTCCTCGTCGGCGTCGAGGTCGCCATGACGGAAAGCATGCAGCACTGCGATATCGTGCTGCCGGCCGCCACGCACTTCGAATGCGACGATATCTATCCCGCCTACGGCCATCACTGGCTGCAGCGTGCCGAGCCCGTGATAGCGCCGGTCGGCGAAAGCCTGCCCAACACCGAGATCTTCCGCCGGCTGGCCGCACGATTCGGGTTCGATGACGACTGCTTCAAGGCGACGGATCGCGAGCTGATGGATGACGCCGTGGACCCGTCGGATCCCCGGCTGCGCGGGATCCGGCCGAGCGAGATTCCGACCACGAAGGCGCTGCGCATGGCGGCCGGCGACGACCGTCCGCTGGCGCTTTTCGACAACGTCATGCCGGCGACGCCGTCGGGCAAGATCGAGCTTGTCTCGGATGTGCTGGCGCAAAAGTGGGGCGCATCGGCAAGAACGCCGGCCTTTCGACCGCGCGAGGGCAGGTTTCCCCTGTCGCTCGTCTCGCCCGCTTCCGACGAACGCATTTCGTCGACCTTGCTGGGCGCCGGCGGCGGCGTCGGCGATACGCCGCCCTTGCTGATGCATCCGCTTGATGCAGAAGCGCGGGGTCTTGGCGCCGCGACAAGGGTCAGGGTCTGGAACGATCTCGGCACCGTGATCCTGCCGCTGCAGGTCACGGAGGCGATCCGGCCCGGCGTCGTCTCATCGGAGAAGGGCGCGTGGCTGGCGACCAGCAGCACGGCGCAGACGATCAGCGCGCTCGTATCGGCCGATCAGAAAGCCGACCTCGCCGAAGGCGCCTGCTTCAATGACACCGGCGTCGAGGTGGAGGCCGCCTGAGGGGTCACGACACCTTCGACGTCTCGGCGCGATACCAGTCGAGGATCTCCGCGCCCGTCCACAACACGACGCCGTCGTGCCCGAGGATGTAGTCGTAGAGCATCTCCAGGTACTTGATCCGGTGCGGGACGCCGGTGAGGTAGGGGTGGATCGAGATCGCCATCACCCGCGGCACCGTCTTGCCCTCGAGATAGAGCCGGTCGAACTGGTCGCGGCCGCGGCGCAGGATCTCGTCCGACGGCTGCTGCTGGACGGCGCTGATGACCACGTCGTTTACCTCGACCGTGTAGGGCACCGAGACCATGTTGCCGGTACGCGTCTTGAGCGCCACCGGCTGCTCGTCCATCACCCAGTCGGCGACATACTCGATGCCGGCCTCGGCCAGCAGGTCCAGCGTCTCGTCGGTCTCGGTCAGCCCGGGGCTCTCCCAGCCGCGCGGCGGCTTGCCGGTGAAGGCTTTTATGGCGGCGATGGTGTCGCGGATCGCCGACTGCTGGTCATCGACCCGGTGCATGGGCCGCTGCACGAAGCCATGGCCCATGAACTCCCAGCCGGCGTCGTGCGCCGCCTGGCAAGCCTCGCGATAGAGCTCGCAGGCCGTGCCGTTGACGGCGAACGTCGCCTTGAGCTTGCGTGTGCCCAGCGCCTCGAGAAAGCGCCAGAACCCCACGCGCATGCCGTACTCGTGCCACGCCCAGTTGGGCACGTCGGGCAGCAGGGGATTGCCCATCGGCGGCGGCAGCACCGTGCGCGGCATCGCCCCCAGGGGGCTCCAGTTCTCGACATTGACGATGGTCCACACCGCCACGCGCGCCTCGTTGGGCAGCCGCAGGCGCGGCCGCTTGTGGATGGGCAGGTAGGGCGCGCGATTGCGGAGGCTGTGGCCCGGCTCCTGTGTCATCGAGGTCTCCGGCGGGACGAATGAGGAGCCTTATAGCCGGCTCCATGTAGCCTCAGATACCGACTAAGCCGCCTTGTCGATACGAAGGCGCACATGAATGCCCGCGCGATCAGCCAGTTCGACCAGCGCATCGAGGCTGAATTTGCTGATCCTGGCGCGTAGCAAGTCGTTCAATCGCGGTTGAGTGACTTGTAGTCGCCGCGCCGCCTGGGCTTGGGTGACCTTCCAGGTCCCGATTCGCTGGCGAAGGGCGATCAGAAGATCCGATCGCATGGTCATATTCGCTGCCTGGCCGGGAGTGTCTTCCAAGGCATCCCAGACGTTGGCGAACTTCACGCGCTGCTGGCTTCCTTCCATCATCACTCAAGCAGCCGCCGGTACGTAGTGCAGAACCAGCAAGTCTTTCACGGGACAAGACGCGATTGCATAAGCGCGACCTTCGTCGTCACTGAATTCCACGAGTGAGGTCTTGTCGTCGAGCTTCTCGACGATGGTGCCGACCTGGCCGCGCGCGAGACCGTGCGCAGGATAGTCGCGCAACAATGCCACCACATCCAAAGTGGGTGACTCCGCGTCCTTTGTGGTTCTCTTCGAGTTCATCGTTGCACCCAGCACGTCACAAATCTCGGGATGTCTTCGCCGGCCCGTACAATCCAGATCGTTCTTACCACAGCGCTCTTTCTATGTCGCCTCACCGTGACATCGAGGCGCCACTGGACTCCTCAGTCGTTGGTCATGATCTGGTGTGCGTCCTCGGAACGCGCGGCCTCCAAGAGGAAATCCCTTAGCCATGCCGAGTCGCTGCGCTCAAGATCGAGTGCCTGGCGAAATACGCGAGCCTTATGTCTCCCACGCGGGTGCGTGGGGTTCAGACAATAATCCTCGATCTTGCGGACATCGAAGATCAGGTCAGCGCTATGAGGTAGCCGTCGCGTCATGCTGGGGCACGATGATAGCGGTGCTGCTGGACTTTGATACCCGATCTTGTGGCAAAGTGGGGCATGCAACGAAGCATTGAGCGCGGCGGTCATAGTGTCGCCATCGTCGGCGGTGGCGTGATGGGTTCGTCCATCGCATATCATCTCAAGAACGATCCCAACTTCACCGGCAACGTCGTCGTCATCGAGCGCGATCCGACCTACGCTCGCGCCTCGTCGGCGCTGTCGGCGAGCTCGATCCGTCAGCAGTTCTCCACGCCGCTCAACATCCACCTGTCGCGCTACGGCATCGGCTTCCTGCGCCAGGCGTCCACGCTTTTAGACGTCGATCTCGGGCTGAAGGAGCCGGGCTATCTCTTCCTGGCGAGTGACGCCGGCGAGGCGGTGCTGCGGGCGAACCACGCCGTCCAGAAAGGCGAAGGCTGCGCCGTCGAGCTGCTCGATCCGGCGGCCCTGCGCGGCCGCTTTCCCTGGATATCCGCCGAGGGCGTCCGGCTCGCCTCGCACGGCGTCGCCAACGAAGGCTGGTTCGACGGGCCGGCGTTGATGCAGGCCTTCCGCCGCAAGGCCCGTGAGCTCGGCGCCCGGTACGTCGCCGACGAGGTCCTGAAGCTCAGGCCCAACGCCGTCACCCTGCGCTCGGGCACCACGATCGAGGCCGCGACGATCGTGCTCGCCGCCGGCCCGTGGTCCGGCGAGGTCGCCGCCACCGCGGGCATCGCGCTGCCCGTCGAGCCGCGCCGGCGTTCGGTGTTCGTGTTCGATGTCCGCAAGCCGCCCGGCCTGATGCCGCTCACCATCGATCCCTCGGGCACCTGGTGCCGCCCCGAAGGCCGCTTCTACATCGGCGGCACGACGCCGGCCGAGGGCAACGATCCGCCGACCGCGCCGCTGGACGTCCAGCACCAGGAGTGGGACGACATGGTGTGGCCGGCGATCGCCCACCGCGTGCCGGCCTTCGAGGCGGCCAAGGTGGTGAATTCGTGGGCGGGCTACTACGAGTACAACACCTTCGACCAGAACGGCATCGTCGGCCGCCATCCGGAAATCGACAGCCTGATCTTCGCTACCGGCTTCTCCGGCCACGGCATCCAGCAGTCGCCCGCCGTCGGCCGCGCCGTTGCCGAGCTGATCGTGCATGGCAGCTACCGCACGCTCGACCTTTCGCCGTTCGGTTATGAACGGATATCCGCAGGCAAGCCTATCCGGGAGCTGAACGTGGTGTGATAGTCTCCAGGCAGTGCCTCCCCCGTCATACGGGGGAGGTGCCCCGTCATACGGGGCGGAGGGGGAAGGCCTCACCGGCGATCTCGGAAATTCCAGATCTGAAATCGTCAGGCACCTCGACTGAGGCTGTCCCCCTCCGGCCCTTCGGGCCACCTCCCCCGTGTGAACGGGGGAGGTGAAGAAATCGCAAGGAGTATCCCGTGCCCGACACCGCGCTGGTCAATTCGGACCTGCAATCCGCCCTCGACGAGGCGCGCCAGGCCTATGCCTCCCGCAACCCTAAAAGCCTCACGCGCCACCACGAAGCGTGCGAGGCCATGCCCGGCGGCAACACCCGCACCACGCTGCACAATTCGCCGTTCCCGCTCACCGTCGTGCGCGGCGAAGGCTGCCGGCTGTGGGACGCCGACGGCCACGAATACATCGACGTGCTGGGTGAATACACCGCCGGCATCTACGGCCACTCCCATCCGGTGATCCGCGCCGCCATCGACCGCGCCCTGAACCACGGCTGGAACTACGGCGGCCGCAACGCCAACGAGGCCAAGCTCGCCAAGCTGGTGGCCGACCGCATGCCCTCGATCGACCTGGTGCGTTTCACCAACTCCGGCACCGAGGGCAACGTCATGGCGCTCGCGGGCGCCCGCGTCTATGCCCAGCGCAAGGGCCGCGCCAAGGCCACCAAGGTCATGGTGTTCCACGGCGGCTATCACGGCGGCGTGCTCTATTTCGTGAGCGGCGGCAGCCCGGTGAACGTGCCCTACGGATACATAGTGGCGCCCTACAACGACGTCGAGGGCACGCGCACGCTGCTGGCCAAACACGGCGAGGAGCTGTTCGCCGTCCTGCTCGAGCCCATGCAGGGCAGCCACGGCTGCCTGCCGGGCGACCTGGATTTCCTGAAGATGGTGCGCGAGGAGACCCGCGCGCGCGGCATCACCATGATCTTCGACGAGGTCATGACCTCGCGGCTGTCGCCCGGCGGCCTGCAGGAGAAGACCGGGGTGATCCCCGACATGACCACGCTCGGCAAGTACATCGGCGGCGGCATGTCGTTCGGCGCCTTCGGCGGTCGGCGCGACATCATGGAGCTGTTCGACCCGACCAAGCCCGACCACCTGCCGCACGCCGGCACCTTCAACAACAACGCCCTCACCATGGCCGCGGGCGCGGCGGGCTATGGCGAGGTCTATACGCCGGCCGCCGCCAAGGAGCTGAACGAGCGCGGCGAGAAGATCCGCCAGCGCCTGAACGCCATCTGCCAGCGCGAGAAGGTGGCCTTCCAGTTCTCCGGCATCGGCTCGATGATGACGGCGCACGCCACGTCGCGGCCGATCCGGACGGCGGCCGATATCGCCTCGGGCAGCCAGGACGCCAAGGAGCTGTTCTTCTTCGACATGATGGCCGCCGGCATCTGGATCGCCCGCCGCGGCTTCGTGGCGCTCAACATCATGATCGGCGACGGCGAAGGTGACCGGTTTGTGGCGGCGGTCGAGGAATTCGTCACCGCAAGAAAGGCTCTTTTGCAGGCGAAATGAATACCTATATGGGCGACATAAGAGAGGTCCCCGTCGTCTCGACCGGAGCCGAGCGCAGCGAGGCGAAGCGGAGAGACCTCGTCTGCAGCGGGCAAGATCCCTCGACTACGCTTCGCTCCGCTCGGGATGACAGAAGATGAACGACGCTTCGCACCCCTCCAAGCCTGCCTTCCCGCAGCCGGTCTCCGGCACGGTGGTGCCGCGCTTCGGCGACGTCGCCACCTTCATGCGCCTGCCCTTGTTCCGCGATCCCGCCGATGTCGAGATCGGCATGGTCGGCGTGCCGTGGGACGGGGGAACCACCAACCGGCCAGGCGCCCGCCACGGCCCGCGCCAGATGCGCGACCTCTCGACCATGATGCGCCGCGTGCACCACGTCACCGGCGTGGCACCTTACGAGTTGGCCAAGTGCGGCGACCTCGGCGACGCGCCGGTCAACCCGGCCAGCCTCGACGATTCGCTGGAGCGCATCGAAGCCTTCTTCGCCAAGCTGCACTCCGCAGGAGCGGTGCCCTTGTCGGCCGGTGGCGACCACCTGATCACGCTGCCTATCATGCGCGGCATCCGCAAAGGCCTGCCGCCGCTCGGCATGGTGCATTTCGACGCCCACAGCGACACATGGGACACCTATTTCGGCGGCTACAAGTACACCCACGGCACGCCGTTCCGCCGCGCCGTCGAGGAGGGCCTTCTGGACCCCAAGCGCGTGGTCCAGATCGGCATCCGCGGCTCGCTCTACAAGCGCGACGACAACATGTGGGCGGTCGAGCAGGGCATGCGGGTGATCACCATCGAGGAGTATTTCGACCTCGGCGTCGACAAGGTGATCGCCGAGGCCCGACGCGTCGTCGGCGACGGCCCGACCTATGTCAGCTTCGACGTCGACGGCCTCGACCCCGCCTACGCGCCGGGCACCGGCACGCCCGAGATCGGTGGCTACACCCCGCACGAGGCGCAGCGCATGCTGCGCGGCCTGCGCGGCCTCGACCTGGTCGGCGGCGACGTCGTCGAGGTCTCGCCGCCCTTCGACATGAGCGGCAACACCGCGCTCGTCGGCGTCACCATGATGTGGGAGATCCTCTGCCTGCTCTCCGAGGCGGTGGCCAGGCGGAAGGGTAGGGTTTGACCCTCCGGCCTATCCCACAATGGAAAGGTCCATCTGCACTTCGCGTACCAGCACCTCGGGAGCGACGGAGCCACGCTTGCCGGGAACGAGCTTTACCAAGCCGTACTGGCTCATGGTCTTGAGCGTGCGCGATAGATTGCTCGCTCTCCTGCCTGTCAGCGCCTCCAGCTCCGCAAGGGACGATGGGCGCCGCTCGTCAATGATCCTCAGCAACTTGCGGTTCGGTTCTGATAGGACCTTCGCAAGGGACTCCAGCGATGTGAACCAAATTTTGGGTTCACTCGGCCGCCGACGGCGTTCTCCGCGCGCGATCTGTAAAGCGCGTTCACGAAGCTCACGATGGGTGGCAATGCCAACCTTGGTTTTCTCAGTCATGGTTTCGCTCCTTTAGGATGCGCGCAATTTCATCGAAGAAATCGGCAATCAGCTTCTCGGCGCTTGCGAACCGGTATGGCTGCCCTTCGTCGGTTTCGTCTCGGTGCCAATGATCGAACGCCGACTGCCGTCTGACAAACCTGCCGCCACGGTGAGGAACCCCATGGGCATTGTCGTAACCCATCAGCCGTCGGCCATCCGGCGCATGGAAGGTCAGCGAATATGAAACACCGTGTGGCCTTGCTGGCGTCGTGGCGATCCGCTTGACCGTGAACCGTGCTACGTACCCGCCGTCGTAAATGATCTCTTCACCGTCGAGGTCGAGTAGATAGGCAAGGCCTTCGTCCTCGCGAGACATTTCCAATACCATATCAGTTAGTGATATGGGTTGGCAAGTGCAATCCGATGCGACGGCTTGCGATGGGGGATTGCATGTTCGCTGTTATGCACGGCCTCGACCTGGTCGGCGGCGGCGTCGTGGAAGTCTCGCCGCCCTTCGACATGAGCGGCAACACCGCGCTCGTGGGCGCCACCATGATGTGGTGACGTCCGATAACCGCCAGACAAGGTGACGGCAGGCGGCAACCCTCGAAGCATCGATCTTCGAGGGACATGACATGAAATCCTACGGCACTGTCGGCGCCGACGAGCAGAAGCAGATGAGCGGCCTGGAATTCGTCAAAGGCCTGGCGGACGGGACGCTGCCGCTCAACACGATCGCCAGGACCCTGGGCTACGACATCGTCGAGGCGGAGGCGGGCCGCGTCGTCGTCACCGCCCAGCCGACCGCCGATCATCTCAATCCCGCCGGCACCGTGCATGGCGGCCTCGCGGCCACGATGCTCGACAGCTGCATGGGGCTCGCGATCCAGTCGACCCTGGAGAAGGGTGCGGGCTCGACGACGCTGGAGTTCAAGATCTCCTTCGTGCGGCCGATCACGCCCGAAACGGGCCTGATCAGGGCAGAAGGCACGGTGCTGAACCGCGGCCGCCGGGTCGGTGTTGCTGACGGACGTGTCACCGACAGCAAGGGCCGCCTGCTCGTCCATGGCACGACCACCTGCCTGATCTTCGACGGCTGAGCGGTTCGTTCGTCCCGCCAACAGTTACAACCTGCGTACAATCGCCCGTCGTCCCAGTGCGCGCTATAGTTGTCGGGTAGTGCCGACATCGCAGCAACGACATGTCCCTTTTCCAACGGGAGGACAGGACGATGGCTGACAACAAGCACGATCAAGCCAGCAACACAGTCACACGCAGAACCGCACTCCAGGCCGGCGCCGGCGCCTTGCTGGCGACGGGCGTTCCCCTGTTCTGGGCGCGCGAGGCCCGGGCGGACAAGGCGAAGATCGACGCCGTGCTGAGCGGCGCGGTCACGTCCGGCAATGTCCCCGGAGTCGTGGCGGTGGCCGCCGACGACAAGGGCATGTTCTACGAAGGCGCCTTCGGCAAGCGCAACCTCGTGACCGGCGCGGCGATGACGCCCGACACCATGTTCTGGATCGCCTCGATGACCAAGGCGGTGACCTCGATCGCCGCCATGCAGATGGTCGAGCAGGGCAAGCTCAGCCTCGACAAGCCGATCAGCGACGTCGTGATGGAGCTGAGCGCCGCGCAGGTGCTGGAAGGCTTCGACGCCGAGGGCAAGCCCAAGCTCCGGCCGCCCAAGCGGCCGATCACGCTCCGGCACCTCCTCACCCACACCGCCGGCTTCAGCTACGACCTGTGGAACAAGGACATCGAGCGCTACATGAAGTTCGCCAACGTGCCCGGCATCGGCAGCTGCAAGCTCGAGGCGCTCAAGGTGCCGATGGTCGCCGACCCCGGCGACAAGTGGGAGTACGGCATCAACATCGACTGGGCCGGCAAGGCGGTGGAGCGGGTGAGCGGCCTGTCGCTCGACGGCTACATGCGCGAGAAGATCTTCACGCCGCTCGGCATGAAGGACACCGGCTTCATCCTGCGGCCTGACCAGCAGGCGCGCCTGGCCACCGTCCATGCCCGCGGCGCCGACGGCAAGCTCAGCCCGATCGAGTTCGGCATGCCCCAGGCGCCCGAATTCTTCATGGGCGGCGGCGCCCTCTACTCGACGGGTCGCGACTATCTCACCTTCCTGCGCGCGCTGCTCGGCAACGGCAGGCTCGGCAATGCGCAGATCCTGAAGCCCGAGACCGTCGCCCTGGTGAACAAGAACAGCATGGGCGACCTCAACGTCACCATGCTCAAGACGATCCAGCCCAACCTCACCAACGACGCCGAGTTCTTCCCCGGCATGGTGAAGAAGTGGGGGCTGGCCTACATGATCAACACCCAGGACGTGCCCGGCAAACGCAGCGCCGGCAGCCTGGCCTGGGCCGGTTTGGCCAACACCTACTACTGGCTCGATCCCAAGAAGAAGGTGACCGGCGTGATCCTGACCCAGATCCTGCCCTTCGCCGACGGCAAGACACTGCAGGTCTTCGGCGACTTCGAGGGCGCGGTCTACCAGAACGGCCGCACACAGGCGGCTGCCAAGGCTGGATAAGGCCGGATAGCTCTCGGCCCGGACGCTGAGGTAGGCTCGCTCATGCGAGCCTACCTGCTGGATGCGCGGCTCTTCCTGGAGCGCAAATGGGATTAGCGCGCTGGCTGCCGGGCCTGGCGACGCTCGGGTCATACAAGGCCTCGCACCTGCCTCATGACCTGGCGGCGGGCGTCACGCTGGGCGCCGTCCTGGTGCCGGTGGGCCTGGCCTACGGCGAGCTGGCCGGACTGCCGCTGGCCGGCCTCTACGGCAGCATGCTGCCGCTCTTGGCCTATTTCCTGTTCGCCAGCTCGCGCCAGGTCGTGGTCGGCCCCGATTCGGCGATGGCGGCCATCGTCGCCGTCGCCGTGGCGCCGATGGCGATGGGCGATCCGGGCCGACTGGCGCTGCTCTGCGCCACGCTCGGCGTGATGGTGGGCGTGCTCTGCCTGCTGGCCGGCCTGCTGCGCCTGGGCTTTATCGCCAACTTCCTGTCCAGGCCGGTGATCGTGGGCTTCATGCACGGCGTCGCCCTGGTGATCATCGTCTCGCAGCTCCCCAAGGTGCTGGGCATCCGCTCGGCGGGCGAGACGACGCTGGAGCAGTTTACAAGCCTTCTGCCGCGGCTCGGCGACACCAACCTGGTTGCTCTCGCGATCGGCGCAGGCAGCTTCGCCGTGATCCTGCTGTGCCGCCGCTTCGCGCCGCGCGTGCCGGGCGCGGTGGTGGCGCTGCTTGGCTCGCTGCTGGCGGTGCTGCTGCTCGACCTCGACCGCTACGGCATCGCCGTGGTCGGCCGCATCCCGACCGGCCTGCCGCAGCTTGTGCTGCCGATGCCGACCCTGGCCGACTTCGACGACCTGCTGGCCGTGGCGCTCGCGGCGGCGCTGCTGTCCTTCTCCGATACCATGGTCACGGCCCGCGCTTTCGCCGCCCGCAACCGCTACCGCATCGACGCCAACCAGGAGCTTCTGGGCATCGGCATGGCAAACCTGGTGTCGGGCGTCAGCCAGGGCCTGCCGATCAGCGCCAGCGATTCGCGCACCGCCGTCGTCGAGGCGGCGGGCGGGCGCACCCAGGTCGCCTCGGTGATCGCCGCCATCGTCGTCGCCGTGGTCATGCTGTGGCTCACCCAGCTCCTCTACTGGCTGCCCGCGGCGGCGCTGGGCGGCATCCTGATCGCCTCGGCCTGGGGCCTCTGCGACTTCGGCGAGTTCGCGCGGCTGCTGCGCTTCCGCGGTATCAGCCTGGCCGGCGCCCTGGTGACGCTGGTCGGCGTGGTGGTGCTGGGCCTCATGGAAGGCATCCTGCTGGGCGTCGTGTTCTCCTTGATACTGCTGCTGCGGGCGCTTGCCTTTCCGCCCGACGCCGTGCTCGGCCGCACGCCCGCCGGCGAATGGCGTGACCCCGCCCACCGGCCCGAAGCGGTGCCGGTTCCCGGCCTGCTGGTCTACCGCTTCTCGGCGCCGCTGTTCTTCGCCAACAGCGAGCTGTTCCGCGAGCGCATCGAGGCCCTGGTCGCCGGCGCCGCCCAGCCGGTGACGGCCGTCGTGGTGGATGGCGCGGCCATCCACGACGTCGACATCGCGGCCTGCGACATGCTGGTCGAGCTCGACAGCGAGCTCAGGAGCCGCGGCATCCGGCTCGCCTTCGGCAACCTGCGCGACCGCGTCCTGCGCGATATCGAGCGCGGCCTGCCGCCATTGCCCGACGGCGAAGACGTATGCTTCCCGAGCGTCGCCGGCGCCGTTGCGGCCGTCCAGGCGAGATAAATACTATAGTTATTGACTAGCACTAGAGTTGGTGCTACGCTTCGTTGGCTAACTTTCGCTCTTTGCATCGTTAATCAGACCACAAAACACATCCGTCATCCCGACCGGAGCGAAGCGGAGTGGAGGGACCTGTTCTGTTGTCGTATCGGCAAGAACAGGTCCCTCGACTACGCCGCCCTTCGACTTCGCTCAGGACAGGCCTTTCAGGCGGCTCCGCTCGGGATGACGCGAAATAGGGGCCCAATCCATAGTGGGGGGCACTTTGCCTCAACACCACGCTCGCCGTCGGAAATACCGGGAATGCCGGAAAGTCCGATTTCTGCTGGCAGTGCCTGCATCCTGACACAGGCCCGAGGGGGTAGCGCAAATTGCGGGAAATGCGGAAATTCGAACCCGGCCTAAGCCGCCAGCTCCAGTATCTCCTTCACCTGCGCCGGCCCGTCGATCTTGCGCGGATTGCGCGGCACCCAGGGCGTGCCCATGGCCTGCGCCGCGATACGCTCGAAATGCTCCTTGCCGATCTTCACCTCGGAGAGGCTTCGCGGCATGCCGAGGCCGCGGATGAAATCGTCTAAAACGTCGCCGGCGTCCTTGCCGGGATGGCCCATGGCGTTGGCGATCAGTGCCTGGCGGTCGGCATTGGCCGATTTGTTCCAGCGCATGACCCAGGGCAGCATGATGCAGGAGGTGTGGCCGTGCGGCACGTCGAACACCGCGCCCAGCACGTAGCCGATGCCGTGGCTCGCCCCCATCGGCACGCCGGCGGCCAGCCCGCCCATCGACAGCCACGAGCCGATCTGGCAGTCGAGCCTGGCGCGCATGTCTTTCGGATCGGCCTTCACCTTCGGCAGGCCGCGCGCCAGCAACGACAGGCCGTGCAAAGCCGAGGCGTTGGTGAACTCCGTCGATTCGTTGGAGCACACGCCCTCGACGCAGTGATCAACGGCACGGATGCCGGTCGACAGGAAGAGCCACATCGGCGTGTGGCGCGTCACTTCGGGATCGAGGATGACGGCCTGCGGGATGGTGAGCGGATGGCGGAACAGCTCCTTGACCTTGGTCGCCTCGTTGGTGACGCCGGCGATGCCGGAGAACTCGCCGGCCGACAGCGTGGTCGGGATGGAAACCTGGCGCACCGTGGGCGCCTTCACATCGGCGTTGCGCACCTTGTCGAGGCCCTCGACGGTGGTGATGTCGTTGGCGAGACAGAGCTGGACGGCCTTGGCGCCGTCGGTGATCGAGCCGCCGCCCAGGGTGACGATCAGATCGGCCTTGGCCTCGCGCGCCTGGGCCGCCGCGGCGATGACGGCCGAGCGCGGCGAGTGCGCCGGCATCCTGTCGAACGTCCCGACGCATTTGTTGCCGAGCGCGCGGCGGACTGCTTCGACCTCGTCGGTCTGGCGGTTGAGCGTGCCGCTCACCATCAGGAAGACGCGCTCGGCGCCGTGGGCTTTCACCACCTCGGCGACCGATTGGGCGGCCGGCTTGCCGTAGTGGACTTCTTCCATGTCGGTGAAAACGACGCGGCCCGATGTCAGCATTGGTGTGCTCCCTGTCCTTCATTCCTCCCCAACGAAGTTGGGGAGGTGGCCCGCAGGGCCGGAGGGGTCATGAGCAACAGTGGTGATGCCCATGACCCCTCCGGCCCTGCGGGCCACCTCCCCTTCGCACCTGCGGCGCGATGGGGAGGCACCTGATGCCGATATTTTGCTATCGTGCCGGCGAAAGGCACGGGAAAAATCATGACTGGCACACGTGACGGCGCCATCGGGCGCGCGGAACAGTATTTCGACGACGGCGGCTTTTTAGCCGAGCTGCAGCGCCGGGTGGCGATCCCGACGACCAGCCAGGAGCAGGACTCCATGCCCGCCCTGCAGGAGTACGTCTCGGGCGAGATGAGCCAGTCGCTGCAGAAGATGGGCTACGACTGTACCGTCCTGCCCAATCCGCGCAGCGAATACGGCCCGTTCCTGATCGCGCGCCGCATCGAAGACCAGGCCTTGCCCACCGTGCTGACCTACGGCCACGGCGACGTGATCCGCGGCCAGGAGGAGCAGTGGCGGCAGGGCCTGTCGCCCTGGAAGATCGTGGTCGAAGGCGACCGCATGTACGGCCGCGGCACGGCCGACAACAAGGGCCAGCACACCATCAACATCGCAGCGCTCGCCTGCGTGCTCGAGGAGCGCGGGTCGCTCGGCTTCAACTCGACCATCCTGATCGAGACCGGCGAGGAGACCGGCTCGCCGGGCCTGGCCGACTTCTGCAAGGCCAACAAGGCGGCACTGAAGGCCGACGCGCTGATCGGCTCGGACGGACCGCGGCTCGACCACCGCCGGCCGACCATCTTCGGCGGCACCCGCGGCACCTTGAACTTCAACCTCAAGCTCACGATGCGCGAGGGCGGCCACCACTCGGGCAACTGGGGCGGGCTTCTCAGCAACCCCGGCATCATCCTGGCCCACGCGCTTGCCACCATCACCGACCGGCGCGGCCAGATCAAAGTGCCGGAATGGCGGCCCAAGACGCTCACCAACTCGGTGCGCGCCGCACTTGCCGACGCGCATATCGATGCGGGCGAGGGCGCGCCGACCATCGATCCCAACTGGGGTGAAGAATCCCTGACGCCGGTCGAGCGCGTGTTCGGCTGGAACAGCTTCGAGGTTTTAGCCTTCAAGACCGGCAACCCCGACCGGCCGGTCAATGCCATCCCGCCCAGCGCCATCGCCTACTGCCAGCTGCGCTTCGTCGTCGGCACCGATCCGCACGACATCATCCCGGCGCTGCGCCGCCATCTCGACCGGCACGGCTACGACATGATCGAGATCGACCAGGCGCGCGAGGTGATCATGAATGCCACGCGGCTGGACCCGGAGAACCCGTGGGCCAAGTTCGCGGCGACCTCGATCGAGAAGACGGGCGGCCAGAAGCCCAACATGCTGCCCAATCTCGGCGGTTCGCTGCCCAACGAGGTCTTCACCGACATTTTAGGCATGCCGACCGTCTGGGTGCCGCATTCCTACGCCGCCTGCTCCCAGCACGCGCCCAACGAGCACCTCCTGGCGCCGGTGGCCCGCGACGGGTTGCGGCTCATGACCGGCATCTTCTGGGACCTCGGCGCGAACCCACCGACTTCCTCCCCCGTCTGACGGGGGAGGTGGCCGAAGGCCGGAGGGGGAGAGCCCCAGTCGCGCTGCCGGACCATTTCAGATCATGATCAATAGACTTCAGAAATCCTCTCCGTGGCCTTCCCCCTCCGGCCCTACGGGCCACCTCCCCCGTAAGACGGGGGAGGACTAGTATTCGCCCATGCTTTCGCCCGACGAGGCCGCCAACCTGATCGAGGCCATCGCGGCCCGTCAGGACCGCACGGCCTTCGCCAGCCTGTTCCGCCACTACGCCCCGCGCGTGAAGGCGTTCATCATGCGTGGCGGAACCGATGCAGAAACCGCGCAGGAAGTGGCTCAGGAAGCCCTGATAATGGTGTGGCGCAAGGCCGCGAGCTTCGATCGCGGACGGGCCTCGGCCGCTACCTGGATCTACACCATCGCCCGCAACAAGCGGATCGACCTCGCCCGCCGGGCGGGCCGGCCGGCGATTGAAACCGAGGACTGGCTGACGGTATTTGCACCCGAAGAGGCCGATGCCGACAAATCCGTCCTGGCGGGACAAACGTATACTCGAGTGAAGGAACTTTTAGGCGGCCTCTCAGCCGATCAATTGGTGGTGATCCAGAAGGCATTTTTCGAGGACAAGACCCATACCGCCATTGCCGAGGAGCTGAAGCTGCCCCTTGGGACCGTGAAGTCCCGTATTCGCCTGGCCCTCGGGCGGTTGCGGGAAGCGTTGGAGAAAGACGAGTCATGAGCCATCCGGCCCCCGAAGAGCTGCTGCTGGACTACGCCGCCGGCGCGCTTGCCGCGGGCCCGGCGCTGGCCGT
>JAKFVH010000034.1 GCA_021732285.1 Reyranella sp.
ACGGCGTCGGCGTAGGTGTCGGCGTAGGCGGCCCAGTAACAACCGGCGGAGTCGGCGTCGGCGTGCTGATCGGCGGCAGCGCTATAGGGGGTAGCGGCGTCGGTGTCGGCGTCGGCGTCGGCGTCGTCACGAGAGTATTGACCAAAGCCGTCAGCTGCTGGTTCGTCGTATTGCCGCCGACGAGCTGCCCCAGGAGCTGATTGATCGATGTCACGTTGCCGCTGCCAAGCGTCGTTATCTGCGCCGGCGTGAGCGCCAGTATGGCCGCATTCGCCGGTGCGGGCGCGAAGTTCAGGCCTGTCGCCGGCGCCGAAATGTTGAGGCCGCCCGGCGCGGAAAGCGGCGCAATGTTCTGCAACGGGCCCGCACTCTGCAGCGGGCCGGCGTTCTGCAACGGACCGGCGCTCTGCAATGGACCGGCACTCTGGAGCGGACCTGCGCTTTGCAGCGGGCCGGCGCCTTGCAATGGCCCGGCACCCTGCAACGGACCCGCACCCTGCAACGGACCCGCACCCTGCAACGGACCCGCGCCCTGAAGCGGGCCACCGCCCTGCAACGGCCCCTCCGTCTGTTGCGGTCCGGGCGCGCCGGCGGGCGGCGTCGCCTGCGTCGGCCCTGCGCCCTGCAATGGCCCGGCACCCTGTAGCGGCCCTCCACCTTGCAGCGGACCCGCGCCCTGTTGCGGACCGGTCCCCTGCTGCGGACCCTGGCCTGGAATGCCCTGGTTGCCCTGCTGCGCACCGGCCGGGCCCTGCGCCTGCTCGCCCTGAGCCTGTTGGGCGGGCGCTGGCTGGGCCTGCGCTTGTTCCGGCGTCTGCGCTTGCGCCAATGTCGCCATCAGCAGCACGGAAGCTGCCGCAACACACTGCGCCCGAAGTGCAACTTTAGTCATATGGACCAACCCCGCCGCCGCGGCACTCCGCCGTTGCAGCCCGAATTCGAATGTTTACCACCGCTCGGCCCGCTTCTAGTCATCGAAGCGGGTCCCACCCAAGCTGACCGCCAAAATACCGAATTGCACACCGCAAGCCAAGACCTTGGCGTCTCGCAGGGCATCGGCAGAGGTTCGGCAGTAGTCATGTCGGACGCCCTAAAAGCCCAACCAGAACAGGCATGTATCCTATACGCTGTGTAAGGCGGCTTGAAGGCCTCCCGCAGTCGTCACCCATAGTCATACCAAAATTAACTGCAGCGTCAACGCAGAAAATTAAATCAATTGTATTGGATGTATTTTGTCACTGTGAATCAATCTATTATGAGGATAATCTAAAGTAGAAAGTCAACTGGGTAAATGGATTTTTTCACTGCCTGCGCTATTGGTGCTGTTGGCAATCTGCTCAAGTGCCTCGGCGAACCCCGCGACATCTCCGCACGGCACGCGCCAATATCCTGCCTTGGCCGAGCGAGCGAGAAGATCGACATCCGAATCGGCGCTGCCGACGAACAGGGTCGGCCGGCCCGAGTCGATGCAGGCATAGATCTTCGACGGCATCACATAGCCGACGAACCCATCCTTCAACGTCACGAGATGTGCATCGGGAGCGCGCAGCAGGCCGGCCAATCGTTCGAGTGGCACCGGCGGCGAGCGATGGAACGGCAGACCCTGCGCCTCGAGCCGTCGCGCAAGATCGTCTGCGCCGGCGCCGGTCGCGCTCAGCCATAGTCGCACGCGGCCGGTGCCCGCACGATGATGGCGCGCATAGCCCTCGGCGACCGTATCGACCTCATGGGCCACGCCGTAGTTGCCGGCGTAGAGCAGCACGCACGAACCGGCCAATGGCGGTGGCAATGGCTCCAGGGCTTCACTGCCGGTGAACGAGACCGGCGAGCCGTCGCGCACCAGGGCGATCCGTTCGGGTGGCACGCCGGTGCCGCCGAGACGCCGCTTCTGGTCGATGCCCAACACCTCGAAGCTGTCGATGCGCCGGCGCCAGAAGTTGGTGAGCGCGAGCAACAGCGCGAGAGCGCGCGATGGACGGGGCTGCGCGGCGATCAGGCATTCGGGGTGGAAATCGGTGATGCGATAGACCAGGCGGCCGCGCCACAGGAACTTGAGCGGCGCCAGAAGATGGATCATGAACGGCGGCGAGCCGGTGAACAGCACGCCATTGGCGGCGCGCAGATCGCGAAAGCCGGCCATGACCAGACGCAGGTCGGTCCACAGCGTCCACATCAGTCGGCCGAGCAGTGAGCCGCGCGGCACCGGCCGCGCCGCCAGCCGCACCTCCGTCAGGGTGCCCTTCCCTCTCGCTTCGCGCCGCACCGAGCCGCCACCGGAGGCAAGGCCGATCAGGGTTACGTCATGACCCTGCTCGGCCAGAGTCTGGGCGCGCAACTGCATGTACTGGCCGACAGCGCCGAAATCGGGCGGAAGCCAGTCGGCGATGATGACCACGCGGCGCTCGGTCGCGACATCGAACGGGCTTTTAGTCAGCAGGTCCATCATGGCCGTTCGGCAACCGAGCCATAGAGATCGGCCATGCGGCGCGCCACGCTCGGCCAACCGTAGTGCGCCACGACATGAGCGCGGCCCGCCTCGCCCATCGCGCGACTGCCGGCGGGATCATCGAGCATGGCGCTGAGGCCTGCCGCGATCGCAGCCGGTGCGGCCTCGACGACGCGACCGCCGCCGCTCTCGCGCACGATCTCCGACATGCCGACGTCCGGTGTCGCCAGCACCGGCACGCCGCGCCGCATCGCCTCGAAAGCGGCGAGGCCGAAATTCTCCGACAGCGACGTCATCGCAAACACCCGCGCGGCGGCAAACAGCGCCTCCTTGTCGGCGCCCTCGACGTGGCGCGCCACGATCGTCACCCGCCGGTCGACGCCGAGCGCGCGCGCCTGTGCCGCCAGCGATGCAGCGTAGCCATCGGCATCGTCGCCAGCCAGCACGACCCGAGCGGCCGGCGCCATTGGCAGTGCTCCGATCAGCCGATCGAGCGCCTTCTCCCAACTGAGCCGGCCGAAGGCCAGCACCAGCGGTCCCTGCGCTGTCGCGGCGGCGATGTCGGCCGACAGCGGTGCGGCGGACGGCAGCGGCGGATCGTCGACGCCGTGCGGGATGGTGGCGACGGGCGGCAGCTTCCAGCCGAAGCCGGCAAGGTGGCCGGCCTCGACCGACGAGGTCGCATGGATGGCGGCGGCCGCCTCGAGAGTGGCGCGCTCGACCAGCGCGATCCACGCGGCCTTTACCCAGCGGCTCTTGCGTCGGATCAGCTCGGGCACGAGCATGCCGCGCGGCGAGACGACATACGGCACGCCCTGCGCGCGGGCGGCGCGAGCGCCGGCCCAGATCGGCCAGAGATAGACGGCATGCAGATGCACGACGTCGAAGCCGCCGACCGACGCGGCAAGGGCGCGGCGCATCGGCGGCGACCAATAGAGCCGACGCAGCAGGCGGCTCGGAAAGTACGTGACCTTGACGCCCTCGAGATCGACCGGCCGTCCCAGCGGCACGTTGCTGTCAGCGGGCCCATCGACGCTGGTCGTGAAGACATGAACATCGTGGCCCTGGGCCGCCAGGGCCCGGCAAAGCGCATGGACCGAACGGATCGGGCCGCCGTACCGCAGGGCGGGCAGATAGGTCGGAACGACGTGAAGAAGGCGCAAAAGCTCGTCCACCCTGTCCCTGTGCGCCAACCGGCGTTTTACGCCGGGGCTTGCAGGATCGCCGCGTTCAATAGCATAGGTAAGCGAGGAAATGGCCTCTCAGCATGAAGCAGGTCCGGGCGACGTGACGTCTTGAGCGATAAGGTCTCCATCATCGTGCCGACCCGCAATCGCCGGGATTGGCTGCGCCAGGCGCTGCGCAGCGCGCGCGATCAGACATGGCCCGACAAGGAGCTGGTGGTCGTCGACGAAGCGTCGACCGACAACACGCTCGCCATGCTGGCCGCCGAGTTCCCCGAGGCGCGCGTCATCAAGCACGAGACGGCGCGCGGCCCGAGTGCCGCCCGCAATGCCGGCATTGCGGCGGCGACCGGCGAGTGGATCCTGTTCCTCGACGACGACGACGTGCTCCATCCCGAGCATCTTGAATCGCTGGTCAAGGCGTCGAAGCACGCCCCGAAGGGCGCCGTCGTATCCGGCCGCTGGCGGCGCTTCACCGTGGTGGCCGGCAAGGTGCGGGTCGGACCGATCGTCAGTGCGCCGCCCGACCGCCGCAGCCTCGAAACCCTGGCCGAGATCCTGGAGCCGATGGGCGAAGGCACGATCTGCGGCCATTCGCTGCTCTGGCCGAGTACCTTGCTCGCCAAGGTGAAGTGGGACGAACGTCTTTCGGCGAACGGCGACAGCGATTTCTTCGGCCGCTGTATCCTTGCCGGCGCACAGATCGTTGGACGTCCGGTCGGCATGGCCTACTATCGCGTCCATCAGGGCGAGCGTGTCTCATCGGCGACGGCGCTGCGCCGGCCGCTGTCGGCGGCGCAATATCGGCTGAAATGGTCGCTGCTGCTGCTCTCCCATCCGGAGCACGAGATCTTCGCGCCGGCCATGCGCAACGGCTTCATGGCGCTGCTGATCGCCTTGGCCGGCCTGCCGGAAGCGCGCACCCTGGTGCCGATCCTGAAGGACGCCTACTGGTTGTGGGGTGGCGAGGGCTACTTCGTCGCCAACCCGCCAGGCAATCCGCTCAAACGCGTGCTCGCGGCCGGCGTCCTGCGGCTCGGCGGGCCGTCCGGACTGCATTGGGTGCTGAAGCAGGCCTTAGAACCTGATCGCGTGACCAAGTCGCAGCTTGCGATCTACTACGATCCGCAAACCGACGGCGACAGGGCGGACGCGGCCACCATCCGCTCCCTCACATGAAGGTCAAGGTCTACTTCAAGCCGGCGATCCCGGTCGGCTTGCTGTGTGCGGCCGCTTGTCTTTTCTGGATCACCTTCGTGATGCTCGGCGCCGGCACGGTCGCCCTGGCAGTGCTCGCCGTGGCGCTGTTCTACACGGCGCTCGCCGCCATGAGCATCGTGGCGCTCCTGCGCCTTGCGGTGCTCGAGCGGTGGCAGGATTGGCAGGGGCCGGCGCGGCTGCTCATCCTCGCCCCGCATGAGGACGATTGCGTGATCTCCGCCGGCGGCGTGGGCGCACAGAACAGCAGGATCGGCGGCACCACCCGCATCGTCTATCTGGCGCCGGACGAAACGCCGGGGATGGCCGAACGCCGCGCCGCCGAAGCACGCACCGCCTGGCGCGTGGCCGGCGTGGTGGGCGACGACATGTGCCATCTCGATCTGCTGCCGCCGCTCAGGCGACGCGATCCGCCAAGGCTGCGCGCCGCGGCCGGCAAGCTGCGTTCGATCATTGACGAATTCGCGCCAACCGTCGTCGTGGTACCGATGTTCGAGGGCGGTCACGTGCATCACGACATGCTGGCCGCCCTGCTCGGCACGATCCTGACCGACGACGACCGCTTCGAGGTCTTCGAGGCGCCAGAATACAGCCCCTACGCCTCGCTCTGGTACACGCCGCACCGCGTGATCGCGCTTTGCTCGCGCTGGCTGTTCGGCCTGGTGTCGTACTACGGCCCGCCGGACGGCATCGACAGCCGGCCTGTCGCCAAGTACCGGCTCGACCCGGCCGACTTGGAGCGCAAGCGCCGCATGCTGGCGGCATTCGAGAGCCAGAATGCGCCGTCGCTGGTAGCGACGCGATCCTATCCCGACCGTCTGGTGTCGTTCGACCGCAACGCCAAGCGAGGCGTGCCGTTCGACTTCCGTTGGTCCTACCTGCGCTTCGTGCTGGCGATGCGCCGTCTGCTCCCTCCTCGGTTGGTCGATCGGCTTCTGCCGGTCCAGCTTGGCACCATCGGGCGGGAGTGCAATTTGACCGACTGGTCGAAGGAGTGGACGACGGCGCGCGACTCATGAGGTGCAGCGGCCGCCGGCTGGTGACGACCTTCACCATTTGCTAAGGGGTGTGTGGGGAGGTGGATGGCATGAAAAGGCAAAGGAGCGATCGTGACCGCAGGACGTACGAGGACCCCCAGATCGTATCAAGCTACGGTCGCCACCGGGAGCTGCAGGCCCCGGAACAGACGCTTCTCGACCAGCTCGGCCCCGATCTAGATCGAATGGAAATGCTCGATCTCGGCGTCGGCGCCGGGAGAACCGCGTGGCACTTCGCGCCACGGGTAAAGTCCTACCTGGGGCTCGACTATGCCAAGGCGATGGTCGAACGCTGCCGGCGCGATCTGCCGGCGTATCGGTTCATTGAAGGCGACGCCTCGGACCTCGGTTTCGCGGGCGACAATTCCTACGACCTCGTGCTGTTCAGCTACAATGGGATCGATCATCTTGAGCCGCCCGTCCGCGAGCGCGCGCTGGCGGAAATGAAACGCGTGTTGCGTCCAGGCGGCGTCATGGTCTTCTCCAGCCACAACGCGAACTTCCTCCCGACCATCGTCGATCGCTTCCGCTTCCGGTTCCAATCCACGCTGCGCGAGACCGCGCGGTCACTGAAATGGGCCATGGTGTTCAACCTGCACAATCCGACGCTGCGCTTCCGCCTTCCGCTCAGTGTCGGCGTGGTCAACGATGGGACGCATTCCTTCAAATCGTCGGGCCTCTACTACATCAGGCCGGACCTGCAGGTCGCGGCGCTCGAGCGGTTGGATATGCAGGATATCCGCTGCGCCCCCAACGAGAGCGCCGTCTACTGCCGCGCCAGCGATCCAGGGGTGGCCACGTTCGCAAGCGCTTGGGTCTATTACCGATGCCGCAAGCCCGGCTCGCCGCGCTAGTCGATGGCCTCCTATTCAGTGGAGCTCGTGACCACGCTTGAAGCCTTCGAGGGGCTCAAGGACCCGTGGAACGAGCTCGTCGGCAACATGGAATTCCCCGAAATCTTCTATCTCTGGGAATGGAACTTCCACTACTTCCGGCACTACCGCGAGAATGATCGGCTGCTGATCGTCGTCGTGCGGCATTCATCCGGCCGTATCGCCGGCGTCGCTCCGTTCTGCGTGCGCGACGTGCGCCGGCTCGGTTGTCTGGTGCGGGTGGTCGACACGATCGTGGCCGAAATCGGCGACTACCGGAACCTCCTCATCCACCCCGACTATCATCGCGGCCAGATCGTCTCGGCCGTGCTTGATTGTCTGCGCGAGAGAAACAGCGAATGGGACGTCATCGACATCTCGCAGCTCTGCTCGCGCGATCCGTCGACGTTCCATGTCGTCAACGTCGCGCAGGGCCACATCGACTGGTCAGTGCGCGTCCAAGCCCTGACGCCGGTGGCGGTGCGCAACCTAAAGGCCGGGCGCGTTGTCGAGAACACGCAGCGACTCCGTCGGAGTCGCAACCGGCTCAAGACGCTGGTCAAGGATGGATTCAAGGTGCACGTCGGCTTACCGGACATTTCCGAGCACTGGCCGGATTTCACCTCGATGCACCGGCACGCCTGGCGGACCAGCCCGCTCAACACGCCGCATGGCCGCAGGTTCTTCGACGACCTGACCCGCAGCGAAGGCATGCGGGACAAGATGGAGTTCTCGTTCATCGAGTTCCAGGGTCGGCCGGTGGCGATGCATTTTGGCTTCGTCGATACCCACAAGGTCTACTTCTACATGCCGGCGATGGATCGTGCCTTTCGCCAGGAACGCGTCGGCGCGGCGCTGCTCAGCGCCATTGTCGATCACTACGCGAAGACCCACGACAAGTTCGACTTCCTGCGCGGCATGGAGGACTACAAAGTCTGGTACACTGACGGTCTCGACATGAATGTGCGCATCGTTGCCTACCGGACGGCAAGTTTCGCCGCCTTTGTCTACAATCTGCGCGAGTCGATCCGCCGCTTCGCCGTCGATCTCGGCCTGCCCAAGGCTGTCGCCCAGGCCGGCCGGCGCGTCCTTTCCAAGATCCACGGCGACATCCCGCCCGGCGCGCCTCATTGATGATAGTAGCCGAACAGGGCGACGGCGCCGGCTGCGCAGCCGATCGCCGCGCCGGCGACCGTACGCATGCTCCAGTCACGCAGCGGCTCGACCACGAGCATCAGGTACGGCAGGCCCATGGCCATGTAGCGGCTCGAAAAATTCGCCCCCATGACGGCCGGCCAGACGCACATGCACAGCAAGCCGAGAGTGATCGCAAGCTGTCGCGGCTCGCCCCGGCCCTTCCAGGCGGCATGGCAGATGAAGGAGCGTTGCGAGACTGGAGGTAAGCGCGAGAGCGCCACAGAACGTGCCATAGGCGAGGAAGAGCGGGCCTGGAAGGAGCCGCTCGACGGTCCAGCGCAGCGGATAGATGGTCCAGACGGAAATGAAGAAGTTGGCGACGGCGACGACCACAAGCACGGCCAGCAGCAGCCGACGATGTTGCCAGGCCAGGCACCAGGAGAAGCAGCGCGAAGCCCGCATAGCCCAACGAAATGAGGCTGTTCTTCAGCGTCGGTGACTCCTGCACGAGATGAGACGGCGGCGTCAGCCCACCCCAGATCACGAACAGCGGAACCACCATCGCCAGCACGATGCCGACAAAAACCGCGGCGGCGAGGCGCAATCTCGCATCGACCAGCGCCAGAGCGGCGGGGACCGCCACGAGCAGGAGATAAGGCTGGCGTCCCCAGGCGGCGACGGCCAGACACACCGCGCTCGCCAGGAACCATCCGACAAGCGATGGCTGATCGCCAATCCGCCGCAGCCCCTTGAGCAGCAGACACAGGCTCAGCGCGGCAAACACCAGAGCCGGCATTTCCGACAGCGTCAGGCCGGCCAGCCCCCACGTCATGGAAACGGCAACGATCGCGAGCAGTCCGACATTCACCAGGCGCATGCCCGGCGGACGCAACGTGGTCAGCGGCTCGAATGCCGCCTGGACGAAGGCGTAGAGGGCTCCGGCTGTCACGGACAACGACCGCAGGAAAGCCAGGCTAGTACCTGGAATCACAATTGACTGATACGGGCCTGCTGTCATCCCGAGCGCAGCGAGGGACCTTTCCTGCGGCTTCAAAGGCCCCTCGCTACGCTCGGGGTGACAGCCGTGAATCACTGTCCAGTAATAGTCGGTACTAGCTAGCTTAGCTAGGCCCGTGCTCATGCAGGAGCGCCACGTAGTTCGCGAAATAGGGCTCATCATAGGTAATATATAAGCCGGCTCGGCGAGCGCGCCGCCTGGACGACTAGGACGGCAAAAGCTACGGCCAAAAGGCCAAGCAACAACGTCCGGAGATGGAAGGCCTGGCGCATCCGTTGACTCAAGACGCACCGTACTTGTCGGCGAGATCGAGATACGCTTGCGCACGCGCCTCCAGGGTGAAGCGCTCGAGAATGAACTGACGAGGCGCATAGCGCCGGGCTTCGACGCCGCGCCAGAACCTGTCGAAGGCCTCACTGAGGGCGGCGCCGTCCACGAACTTCTCGCCACAGCGCGCGTCCCAGTACGGCATTGACGAGACCGGTGAGAACCGCACCTGATGCGGCGCGTATTTCGGGTCCTGCCACTGGCCGCCCTCGTCCCAGACGAGCAAGGGCACGCCGGAGGCCATCATCTGCTGGGCCGCAATCCCCTGGGTCTCATGCCGGCTGAAATAGACCATCGAGCGCGCCCGCCGGCTGAGCCGGAACAGCTCTTCCTCGCGATAGGAACCGTAGCGCAACACCTGCACGCGAAGCCGGCGTCGACCCAGTTCGGCATGCAGCGGTTCGAGCAGGTCGCGGACGTGCCGCTCGCGTTCCCAGAAGATCTTGTCGTAGATCAGCACGTCGATGTCCCGCGGTGCCGTCGATTCGTCGTTCCACCGCGCCGTGTCGATGCCGACCGGCCAGACCGTGACGCGCCCGGGCCACACCTCGGCGAACATGTCGCGTACCCAGGGGCTCGGCACCAGGACCTGTCGTATCGGCCGCTGCTTGGGCAGCTCCGGATCGTCGTAGGGATGGCTGTAGATCGACGTGCCAAACAGAATGGGCGTGGCGGTCGGGATCCTCTGCAGGACGTGCGGCTTGCCGATCACGCAGGCAAGCGCGTCCGGATCGTCTCTGAGGTAGCGATAGTCGTTGACGCGGTAGACCGCGCCGAGCCGGTCGAGACCGGCCATCAAATTGAGGAAGACCCGCATCGCCCCGCCGGGCTGATCCGGACCGCGCACCAGCCGCCTGGCCAGGCGGCGCGGATAGCGGTCGAACGGCAGCCATCGGTCGGGATCCGGTTCCTCGTAGAACAGGTTCAGGGGCCGCCGCTTCATCGGCGCGGGCGATCCCTTTCCGAGCGGGCTTCGCACGTCATGAAAGCTGCGGCTGCTGGAGCCCTGAGCGGCCCTTGAGCCAGTTCAGCGCCGTCGGGAAGACGAACCGCGCCAGCAGCGTGTAGACGAGGGCGAACATCACCGTGGCGCCGAAGATCTTGGGCAGCGACATCTCCACGCCGGTTTGGCACACGCCCATGACGAATCCCAGGACGACCCCCTCGCGCAGGATCCAGGGCACCTTGAGCGCCATGAAATAGCGGATGACCAGGCCGTACATCAGGCCGATCACGAACAGGCCGCCAAGCATGCCGGGGAAGCCGAAATCGACGAAATTCTCCGCCATGTAGCCGACGCTGATCGACGTGCCGAGCCTCACCTGCTCCGAAGAATCGCCGCGCGCCAGCCGGACATAGACTTCGGTATCCGACAGCGCCGCCTTGCCGGGAAAGAGGAAGCGCGGCTTGAGCACGTGCTCGACGGCGTCCTGCCACTGCCGCACGAAGACCTGCTCGGGCGCCGTCTCCTGCACGCCGATCACCGAGCCGAAGATGTCGGTATAGGCAAGCCGCACCAGCAACGCATACGAGGCGAGGTTCCAATCGATCGCATCGGGCGAGACCAGGCGATTGCCGAGGTAGCCGAAGCGCGCATCGAGAGCGACCTTGACGTTCTGGGAATCCGACGAGCCGGTGGCGAACTCGCGGTATTCCGACTTCACCGAGGTCCAGAACAGCGCCAGGAAAATCAGGAATCCGGCGCAGGCGAGGCCAGCCGCCACGGTCGTTCCCTTGAGCGGCACGCGCGATGCCAGAGCCGCCATCGCCAGGTAGACAAACACGCCACGGAAGTCCGAGAGCAGGCCGGTGAAGCCAAGGACGGTCTCGAGGACGACGGCGCCCCACAGCAGATTGCTGCTGCGTCCTGTCGTCATCACGGTGGTGAACAACATGAAGAGCAGGACGACCTTCAGGCGCGATACGGCTTCGAGCGGCTGGTCGAGGGCTGGCACGTAGGCGGCGGCGAACCGGCAGGCCACCGCCACGACCAGCATGCCGACGTAGAGCGAGAACAGGTCGAGCGGTCGCCATTCGAAGTGCGCCCTTCGGTCCTGGGCCGTCGGTGCTTTGAGGTTGCCCAGCACCATGCGCAGGGCCAGCGCCATCACCACCAGGCCGGCCATCATGTACCAGTAGGCGCGCGCCACGTTCGGGCCGTAGAGACCGTTGGCCATCGATTCGTTGTCGACCATGGATTGCAGGACACGGGTGAAGGTCTGCAGCCATTGCCAGATGAAGAGATAGACGACGGAGGCCGGCATGCCGGGCCGGGCGATGATCTGCAGGATCACCCACGGCACGGCCGCACCAACGGCCAGCGCCATCGGATCCTGCGAAAACGGCGCGATGAACATCAGCGCGACGGCGATGTAGAAAAACGCGCGTTTCAGGCTGTTGAGGTCCAGCACGGATACCGGAGCCGTCCGAACCGCGAGGGGCATTTGACGGTAATTCATCGTCATGAGATGGCGTGTCGAATCGCGTGTCCGGCGGGAAACTCGGTCATTGTAGCTGACCGTCGGCGGCAAGAGTAGTCGTCGCGTCGACGACGGCTCCTGCTGCCCGCGCGGGCGAGTACAGCGCCATCTTGGCGGCAAGGTGGCGCCGCGTCTGCTCGGGGTCGAACGACAGGACGTTCCTGATGGCGGCGGCGAGCGCCGCCGTGTCGCCGAACGCAAACGTCGCGCCGGTCTTTCCGGCCTCGATGAGGTCTGGTCCGCAGCCGACGACATCGGAGACAACTGCAGGAATCCCGCATGCCATCGCCTCGTTGACGACCAATCCCCAAGTCTCCTGGCCGTCCGATGGCAGGACCAGCAAATCAGCGGAAGCGTAGACGGCAGGCAGCTCGCTTTGATTCACGAAGCCCATGAAATCGGCATCAACCGACGACGCCGCTGCAATTTGGCGAAGCTCGGACTCGAGCTCACCCGAGCCTGCGAATGCAATTTGTACGGGCTCGTCACGCAGGCGTGCGACAGCGTGCAGCAGGTCGGCGGGATGCTTTCGGCCAATCAGCTTGCCGACGAACAGGACGCGACGGGGGCCTTGAAGGCGGCGGATGCCGCTGCTGGCGGCGGCGAAAGCGTCGTTGTCGACGCAGTGCGGCGAGAAAAACAGGCGCCCGGCCGGTACGCCGTAGTGCAGGAGATATTCACGGTTCCTCTGCCCGACATAGAGGAAGCCGTCGAAGCGTCGCAGCAGATGTGAAAAAGCCAGTGCCTTGGCGATGCGGACCGCGCTGTTGCGCTGGCCGCTGAGCTGCGAATCGCCCCGCACCAGCACCGGCACGCCGCGACGCCGGCACGCCCGGACCGCCTGCCAGTAGGAGCGCAGCGCCCAGCCCGGCACGACGAAGGCGTCGAACTTGCCGCCTGCGATCTCATCGGCGATGCCCGGCGTGTCGCAACCGGCGAAGCGGTCGGTCGACGGCTGGCGCGCGACATTGGTGAGGAAGCGGCTGTCGTAACCCGACAGCAAGTCGACATCCCAGTCGAACGCCACGCCAAAGCCCGCGCGCGCCTGTTGCTCTGGCGTCTGCCGATGGGCAAAGAACACCGTGAGATCGCAGCGCTTGGCGAGCTCGCGAAAGATCGGCGCGTAGTACTGGATCGGGTGGCTGATGAGGAAGCCGATGCGCTTGGGCATCTCAGCCCTGCCCTGCCGCCGCCCGCTCGCAGGCAAGATCGAGCGCAGCGGCGAGCGCGCGCGTCGAGCCGCGGGCCGAGTAGGCATCGAACGTCGTTCGGTCGACGGCGTCGGCGTCGTGGCTTGTATCGGCCATGAACGATTGCAGCGCGTCGGCCACCTCGCCGGCGCCGGGCAGCGCCGTCTCGGTCAAGGCGACGACGCTGCCGGCGTGCATCGAGCGGATCATGTCCACCGCCGTGCTGTCCTTGTGCAGCATGGCGAAGACCGGCCGGCGCGACAGCATGGCCTGAAATACCTTCGACGGCGTGTAGTGCGCCTCGGTCGAGCCCAGCACCAGGACGGCATCGCTCCTGGTCAGGTGATTGAGGGCGTCGACATAGCCGATGCGCTGCGGATGCTCGTCGACCATGTCAGCGACACCCATCCGCTCCGCCCGTGGCCCGACTTGGTGGCCCTGCGGATCGTCCGGCGAGCGGCCGGTGCCGACGAAATGAACTTTTAGCCGGCCGGCGATATCGGGCGATCGCGCCTTCAGCTCGCGCAGTCCAGCCAGGAAGCAATCGAGCACCACGATGCCCGCCGGCAACAGCGCGCCGGCGTAGATCATGTGGAAGCGGCCGTCGCCCGGCTGGAACAGGAAGGCCGCGCGATCGAGCTCGCGCACGAGCCTGTAGTCTTCCGGCGCGATGCCCATCGGCATGTGGGCGATCACCGCATGCTCGGCGACCTCAGGATTGCGTTCGAGCATGCCGGCCGTGTAGCCCGGCGCCATGCCCGTGATCAGGCTCGCGCCACGCACCGACCATGGCTCGAGGATCGTCGCCAGACGGTACGAAGCCCAGGCGCGGCTCAATGGCACGTCGATGCCCGGCCACCGGTTCACCCACGGGTCCTGGTAGTCGATGCCGAACGGCACGCCGTGACGGCGATGGACCAGCCGACCGACCGGCGCCAGGAAATTCGACGGGATGGTCACCAGCACGAAGTCGATCTCGCGCCTGGCCGCAAGGTCGGCCAGCACGCGATAGCAGCCCCAGAGGGCGCGCACGCCGATGTCGCCGACAAGCCGGATCGGACGAGTGGACAGTGTCGACGCATGAATCACCCGGAGGCCAGGCGCCACCAGCTGCTCGAGGTCGGGATCGGGCCGTTCCTCGTAACGCGCGGGGTCACCGGTGACGACGATCGGCTGCCAGCCGAACTCCGACAGGTAGCGCGACCACAGGCGCGCGCGGTGTGCGCCCACGAGGTTGCTGGGTGCGAAATGGCCGCTCACGAGTGCGACCCGCTTCATCGTCGTGCCGCCAGCGCCGCCCGCGCCCGCTCGTAGAGATCATAGTACCGGGAGACCACGACGTCGGGTGCGTATTCCTGCTCGGCGCGGCGCCGGCAGCCGGCGCGATCGATGGTGCCGAGCTTGCCCACCGCCTCGCAGCCTTCCTCGATCGACTTGATCAGGAAGCCGTCGACGCCCTGGCGCACGATCTCGGGCAGCGAGCCGCGCGGACAGGAGATCACCGGCGTGCCGCAGGCCAGCGCCTCGGCGAAGACGATGCCGAACGGCTCGTTCCACTGGATGGGCACGACCATGGCGCACGCCTCGCCCAGCACCTTGTTCTTCTGCGCATCGTCGACCGGGCCGACATACTCGATGCCGTCGCGGCCGATCCAGGGCTCGATCTCTTTCCGCCAGTAGTCGGCCTCGTGGCCGGACTCGGCGTGGTTGCCGGCGATGACCAACCGATGCCCCGTGCGGCGAGCGATCTCGATCGCCCAATGCGCGCCCTTGATGCTCTCGACGCGGCTCAGGAAGCAGAGCGGCGCGTCCGCTGCAACGGTCGGGCTGAACTTCAGCGCATCGACCTCGAAGAAGTTGGGAATACCCTGCCAATCGCCGCCGGCGCGCCGGCCGATGGCGGCGATGTAGTCGCTGCAGCCGGTGAAGCGCAGCACTTCCGGCGCTGCCAGTTTCACTGCCATGCCGACGGTGCGCTGCGTGGGGTCGCGCTGGAAACTCATGACGATCGGCACCGAGCCGCGCAGCAGCGGCGCCAGGTAGGCCAGCCGCGAGAAGCTGTGGATCATGTCCGGCTTGAAGGCGCGCACCGCCCGCCACAAGGCCCAGGTGTTGGCCAAAGTGTCGGATCGCGACAGCGAGCTCGCGCCCGGCCAGGCATAGAAGGCATCGGCCTCGCATTGCGAGCCGGGCTTGGCGACCAGGCAGACCTGATGGCCCCGCGCCCGCAAGCGGCGCACCAGCCCGTCGACGATGCGCTCGATGCCGCCATAGAGCCTGGGCGGCACCTCGATCTCGGGATCGGCGGTGATCAGGATGCGCATCAGCGACGCGCCTCCATGAACAGCGAGTAAGGCCGATGCTGCTCGCGATCGATCGGCCCCTGCGGGAAACGGCCCTCGCGCCAGCCGACTTGCTCGATGTCGACAAATCCCGCCTGCTCCAGCGTGCGCCGCAGATATTCGGCGTCGAAGCCGCCATAGTGTTCGCCGTCCTGGACGAAGACGTGGTTCAGCGCCTCCATCTTGGTGGCGAAGGCGGATTGCGGCAGCTCGCCGCCGCAGCCGATCTCGTTCAGCATCGTCCAGTCGTCGGCCAGGTAGGCTTCGACGTAGCGGCGCATGTCCGGAACGATGATGCGCAGCACGCCGCCGGGCTCCAGGCAGCGCCGGCACTCGGCGAGGAAGCGTGGCCGCTCGGTCATGGGCTCGAGATGCTCGAAGTAGTGCTCGACATGGATGCCGCGCGCCGCCCCATCGCCGAGCGGCAGGCCGTGGCGGCAATCGACGCGCATCGTCACGCCGGGCGCCGGGAAGAGATCGAGATTGACCCAGCCCTCCTGCCCGAACGGCCCGCAGCCGACATTGACCAGCACGCCGGTGCGCTGCCGCAAGGCGCGCTGTTGGGCAATGCGGCCGGGAAGGATGCGGTTCAGCAAACGCACCATCACCGCGTTCAGTTCGACGCGGAACGTGCGGAACACCCACGGATTGACGGGCAGCCGCGGGACCAGCCAGGCGCCCAGGCGCTGCTTTAGCGTGGTCATGGCGATACCTGCCTGGACGCGAGAGCCCGCGCCACGGAGCAGACCAATGCCGTCTTCTCGACCTCCCAGTTGTAGCGCTCGCGGCCTAATCGCCAGGCGCTGGCCGACGCCTCGGCGCGCGCCCCGGGCGAGCCCGCCAGATCGTCGAGCGTCGCCGCCATGGTCGCGGGGTCGGCGAGCGAGACCAGGCGCTGGGCGGCGCCCAGGTCCGGCGCGAGCGCGCGCTGCGCCGGCGTGTCGCTCAGCAGCACCGGCACGCCGGCCAGCAGATAGGTGAAGATCTTGTTGGTGAGACAGAACCGGCGGTTCTCGCTGACGTCGGTCTCGAGCGACAAGCCGATGTCATAGGGCGCGGCCAGCCTCACCATCTCCTCGGGCGACGCCATCGGCAGCAGATTGATTCGATCGCCGATGCCGAGTTCGCGCGCCAGCGCGACCAGCCGCTCGCCATGTCCCCACCGGTTGCCGCCGCGGACGTCGAGGGTGACGCGCGTCCTGGTGCGCGCCATCGCCTGGATGAACGATTGCAGGCCGCGGTCGAGGCCGATGGTCTGGGAGAACCAGTAGGCTCTGATGGTGTCGTGTCCGCCCGCCGGGTGCGACTGCGTCGGCGCCATCGCCAACGGAAATACATTGAGCACCGTCGTCGGCTCGACGCGGCACTGCGCGGCATAGGCCTTGGCGATCAGCGGCGCCGCCGCCGTGACATGCCGGCATGCCGGCAGCAGCGCTCTCTCGATGGTTCGCACCATGCTCATGTGGAACGGCGTGCCCTCGCCGGCATGGTAATCCTCGGCATCGAAGCCCAGCACGGCGCCGCGACGTCGCGCGACGTCGGCCGCGGCGGCCAGGCCGGCGACATAATGCGCAATATAGAGATCGGCCGGAACCTCGCTCGCCGCCCGGCGCAGCGCCGCGACCGGCCCACCATAGGCGGCTGCCGCCACGGCAACGGGCGCGCGCATGCCGAGGCCCGTCGCGAGCCTGGCCAGGCCCCTCGCCGCCTGACCGACCTGCCTCTCGCCTGCCGGACGCGCGACGCGGACGACCTTCCACGGCACGCGGCCTGCGATCTCGTCGTCGAACGGGCGCAACGCCTCGGTGTAGTCGCAGACCACCGCGGTGACGGCGTGGCCCGCCTCGTGCAGGGCGTCGGCCTCCTTCAGCACGCGTGGGTTGGACGCCAGGTTGCCCGGGCTCACGATGCAGACGGCGCCCCCCATCGCCCGCCGATCACCCCGGCCCCGGCTTCGGCTCTTGGCCAGCCGCCGGCAGCTCGGTGAACTCGACGGGGCTGGCCAGCCTCATCGCCAGGGCGCCGTTGCCCTTGGCCTGGCTGAAGTTGAACGGAATGGCGTCGGGACTGCAGCGTTCGACGAGGAAGCGCAGCGCGTTGTCGACGCGATGGTCGGTGTCGACATAGGTCAGGCCGGTCATCAGGTCGAAGCAGTATTCGCCCGACGCCAGCCAGTATGGCTCCAGCACCAGGCTGCATTCGTACTGGCCGGGCTTGC
Source organism: Reyranella sp. (assembly GCA_021732285.1). Lineage (GTDB taxonomy): Bacteria > Pseudomonadota > Alphaproteobacteria > Reyranellales > Reyranellaceae > Reyranella. The sequence continues at coordinate 17,470 of JAKFVH010000034.1, forward strand.
CGGGCAGCGAGACCTGGTTGAACACGTTGGTCGAATAGAAGCCGATCGGCAGGTTGTGCTCATCGCGCAGCACCAGCTCGAGCGACATGCCGCGCAGCCCCGACGTCTCCAGGACGACGCGCAGCCGGAGCGGCGTGCCGGGTTCATAGCGGTCGGTCGGCATGCCGCTGGCATCGACCAGCATGGCGGAGATCAGCGACGTCGTGTTCCCTTTGCCCCAGTTGCCGCCGTTCTTGACCTTGCGCAGCGAGGTCGCGTAGTGCGCAACTGCCTCATCGATGGCGCCGTCGAAATAGACGCGGCCGGACTGGAAGACGATGGCGCGCTTGGTGAGCGCGGTGACCGCCGCCAGGTTGTGGCTGACGAACAGCACGGTACGCCCGGCATCGGCGACCTCCGACATGCGGTTGAGGCAGCGCGCCTGGAACTCGGCGTCGCCGACCGCCAGCACCTCGTCGATCACCAGCACCTCGGATTCCAGATGCGCCGCGACGGCGAAGGCGAGCCGGGCGTACATGCCGACCGAATAGCGCTTCACCGGCGTGTCGATGAACTTCTCCACGCCCGAGAAGTCGATGATCTCGTCGAACCGTCGTCGCACCTCGGCCCGGGTCATGCCTAGGATGGCGCCGTTCAGGAACACGTTCTCGCGGCCGGTCAGCTCCGGGTGGAAGCCGGTGCCGACCTCGAGCAGGCTCGCCACGCGCCCCTTGATCGAGAGCCGCCCCTCGCTCGGCTCGGTGATGCGCGACAGGATCTTGAGCAGCGTCGTCTTGCCCGCGCCGTTGTGGCCGATGATGCTGACCACCTCGCCGCGCTTGATCTCGAAATCGACGTCGCGCAGCGCCCAGAATTCCTCGACCGTGTCGCCCTCGACCATGGCGCGGCCGCGCAGCATGTCGGTGCCCTTGCGCAGCGCATTGCGAAAGCCGCGCGCCACGACGTCGACGAACACCGAGCCGACCTCGGCGCGATGGCCGATGATGAATTTCTTGCCGAGTTTCTCGGCGCGGATGGCGACGTCGGACATGTCAGATGATGTCGGCAAAGGCGCGTTCGCTGCGGCGGAAGGCATGCGCGCCCCACACCAGCATGACCGCAATGACGACGAGGCTGACCAGGAACCCCGGCCAGTAGATAGGGCTGTCGCCGCCCAGGATGCACCAGCGGAAGCCGTCGATCACGCCGACCATGGGATTGATGCTGTAGAGCATCTGCCAGTGCTCGGGCACGACCTTGCTGGAGAAGCCGACCGGCGACACGTAGAGGCCGATCTGGGTGACGAACGGGATGATGAAGCGGAAGTCGCGGTACTTGACGATCAGCGAGGCTGCCCAGATCGCCGGGCCGATCGCCGCCATCAGCGCCAGCAGAACGAAGACCGGCAGCAGCAGGATCTGCCACCCCGGCACCAGGCCGTACCACAGCATCAGGCCGGCCAGGATCGCGAGACTCACCAGGAAATCGATCAGCGCGACCACGACCGTCGACAGCGGCACGACAAGACGCGGGAAGTAGACCTTGGTGATCAGGTTGGCACTGCCGATCACGCTGATCGAGGCCTCGCTCAGCACCGAGCCGAACAGCGTCCAGGGCAGCAGGCCCGCGAACACCATGACCGCGTAGGGTGCGCTGCCCTCCGACGGCAGCTTGGCCAGCGATCCGAACACCACCGTGAAGACCACCATGGTCATGAATGGCCGCACGAAGGCCCAGACGACGCCGATCACGGTCTGCTTGTAGCGCACCGCCACGTCGCGCCAGGCCAGGATGAAGAAGAGCTCCCGGTAGCGCCAGAGATCGATCCAGTACTGGTGGTCGGCCCGGCCCGCTTCGAGGATCAGCGGCCGGTTGTCCGGGTCGAAGGTACTCATGTTGCGCCCGTCATACGACGTGGCTGGGCCAGAAGGCGAGCGAGCAGGAGCTGCGCTGCGGCCACAAAATGCGGTCGACGGTAGGGCTCGATCGCCGCGGCTTCGGCTGGCCCCTGCCGCAACAGCCTCGTCACCGCCTCGACCAGGCAGTCGACGTCGCCGGGATCGACGAGTTCGCCGACCCGCTCGTCGGGAACGGCATCGCTGCTGCCACCGCCCGCACCGCCGATCACCCGCAACCCGCAGGCGGCGGCCTCGAGGTAGACGATGCCAAACCCTTCTTCGGAGCTCGGCATGACGAAGAGGTCGGCCAGGCGATAGAGATCGGGCAGATCCTCGTCGGGCACGTAACCGAGAAAGCGCACGGCGCCCGCCTCGCCGGCGAGCTCGCTGGCGCGCGCCTCCAGGCGGGCGCGATCGTCGCCCTCGCCGGCCACGGCGTGAACGATGCCGGGGAAGCGTGCGCGCAACGCCGGCAGGGCCGCGAACACCAGTTCATGGCCCTTGTAGCGTTCACTCGCCGCCAGGCGGCCGACGGCGAGCAGCACCGGGCCCGGCCCGAGCTGCAGGCGCTCTCGCAGCGCCGTCGACGGCGGTCCCGGCGTGAAGCGCGCGTCGACGGTGTTGGGAAGGACACGCACGCGCTCGGGCGCAAGATCGACCCAGCCCAGCAGGCTCTTGCGCGTGCCGCGGCTGACCGTGGTCACCTGGTCGGCCGCTTCGATGGCCCGGCGCACGACAGCGCGGCGGTCTCTCCACACCTCCGCCCCATGCGCCTGCAGCCAGTAGCGGGCGCCCAACAGGCGCGCCAGCCAGGCAGCCAGCGGTGCCATGTAGACATGTCCGCAAAATACGACATCGACCGGACGATAGCGCCAGGCCGTCCACAGCGAAACGAGCGAGAATCGCAAACGGCCGAGAATCGCCGGCCGCTGACGCACGCCGGCAGGCAGGGCGATGCCCGCCGTGTCGCCAAGCCGCGGCAAAACGAGGATCTCCGCGCCGGCCGAGGCGAGCGCGGTGAACAAGTCGCGATTGTAGCGCGCGATCCCGCCGCGCGCGCCAAAGGCGTCGCCGACCAGGGCCAGGATGCGGACGGTCATCTGGCGTCAGGCCACCACCGGCGTCGTCCAGCCGTTCTGCCATACGCGACGCGCCCAGCTGCGGGAGGCGGCGGAGAAATCCACCGCGCCTTCGGCCGGCGAGCCCCCTTCCTGCGTATCCGTGGCCTCGCGCAGCCAGCGGCCGACCGGCGTCACGAAGCCTGTCTTGCGCCGCTCGCGGACGGCCGCCGGCAGCGGCGGCACAGGAACGTCGGCCACTGCGTCCTTGGCGTTGACGCGCGCCAGAACCTCGCCCGACGGCAGGGCGGCAAGGAAAAACGGATCGACATAGGGCACGCGGATCTCCACGCCGTGCGACATGCCTGCCCAGTCGGCGTCTCGCAGCAGCTGGTTGCGCATGTAGAGCGCCGTCTCGAGGGCGGCGACGCGGTCGAAGTCGCCGAGCGGCCGGGCGCCATGCAGGGCGGCCGCGATGTGGCTGAGCGGCGCCAGGCGACGCAGGCCGTCGGCAACCAGTGCCGGATCGATCAGCTCGTCGAGCTCCCAGGGCATGTAGACGCTGCGCCGCAGAAGATAGGCGCCCGCCCAGTCGCCGCCATACTGCAGCAGGCCCGCCGCCTTGGGATGCAGGTCCAAACCGGCATCGATCGCGGCCGAGAGACCGCGCCGCACCAGCGGGCCGAGCCCGGGCACGAACGACACCGGGCGCAGCCAGTGCACGCTGCGCGGCACGTCGGTGAACGATGGATAGCCGCCGAAGCACTCGTCGGCGCCCAGCCCGCTCAGCGCCACCTTGATGCCGGCCTCGTGCGCGGCCTTGGCGACGAACCAGGTGTTGATGCCGTCGATGGTCGGCAGGTCCATGGCGTCGAGGATGGCCGGCAGGTCGCGCTCGAACTCGGCGCGATCGACCGTGCGCACGATGTGGCGGGCGCCGTAGCGCCGGGCGACCTCGGCGGCGAGCGGCGCCTCGTCGACGTCCAGGCCCTTGAACTCGGCGAAGGCGAGCGTGACCGCCGACACCGATTGCGCGCCCAGGCTCGCCATGGTGCCGAGCAGCGCGCCCGAATCGAGACCGGCCGACAGGAACACCGCGACCGGCACGTCGGCCACCAGGTGATGGCGCACCGAATCGCGCACCGCATCCGACAGCAGCCGGCGCGCATCGCCGTCGCCATGGCTGGCGCCGGCGCGCTCGGCCAGGGCATCGGCGACGTCATAGTAGCGCTTCGGCGACTGCGGCCCGCTGGCGTCGATCGTGAGCGTCGTGCCGGCCGGCAGTGTGCGGACCTCGCGCCAGACCGTGAAAGGCTCGGGCACGCTGCCGAACAGGTGGAAGCCCACGATGCCGGCCGGATCGGGATCGCGGCCGACCCGGCCGCCGGCCAGCAGCGCCTTGGCCTGGGAGGCAAAGCGCACGGTCCAGCCGTCGTCGGCCCAGTAGAGCGGTTTTATGCCGAGCGCATCGCGCGCCAGCAGCAGCGTGCGCTTCTCGGCGTCCCACAGGCCGAAAGCGAACATGCCGCGCAGCTTCTTCACCATGTCGGCGCCGCAGTCGGCGTAGAGCTGCAGCAGCACCTCGGTGTCGGAGCCACTGTGGAAGGTGTGGCCGCGCTGGGCGAGTTCCTCGCGCAGCTCGCGGTAATTGTAGATCTCGCCGTTGAAGGTGATGGTGTAGCGGCCGCAGGCGCTGTGCATCGGCTGCGCGCCGGCCGCGCTCAGGTCGATGATGGCGAGCCGCTGATGGGCGAACCCCGTGCGCCCGTCGGCAGACAGCCACAGGCCGTTGCCGTCGGGGCCGCGCGCGGCCATGCGGTCGTTGATGCGCTTGAGCTCGGCGCGATCGACCGGCTGGGCGACGTCGAGATAGGCGTGGATACCGGCTATGCCGCACATGATTTTGCTCGCGAGGTCGCGGCGACCGTCAACGCGCGCCGGTGCCGCGGAAAACCACGGCAAAGGTACGCAACACGATCACGAGATCAAGCCATAGCGAGCAGTGCTTGAGGTAGTAGAGATCGTATTCCAGCTTCGAACGCATCTCGTCGGGCGCATGCGCATAGCCCTGGTTGATCTGGGCCCAGCCCGTGACGCCCGGACGCACGATGCCGCGCAACGCGAAGTGCTCGATGTCACGCACATAGCCCTGCTCCAGCGACGCCGCCTCCGGGCGCGGTCCGACCCAGCTCATGTCGCCGCGCAGGATATTGAAGAGCTGCGGCAGCTCGTCGAGGCGGCACTGGCGCAGGAAACCGCCGACCCGGGTGACACGCGGATCGACGGTCGAGGTGAAGCTCGGCCCGCCGGCGCCGTGGAACATGGTGCGGAACTTGATCATGCGGAACGGCTGGCCGCGCCGGCCGATGCGGGTCTGCACGAAGAAGACCGGGCCGGGACTGTCCAGCCGCACGATCGCCGCCACGATCAGCAGCACCGGCAGCAGCACCGGCAGCGCCAGCACGGTGAGAACGAGCTCGATGACACGCCGCACGACGAGATACTGGCGCGACGGCAGCAGCGCGCCGAATTCGTTGGGCGTCAGCCCGCCGAGCGGCGTGCGCCCGGTCATTGTCTCGACGATGTAGCGCCGGTCGAGCACCGGCACGCCGGCGATCGCGGCGTCCGCCAGGGCGGCGAGCCGCCCTTCGCCGAGATCGGCGCCGAGATCGGCGACGATGGCGTCGACGCGCATGTCGAGGTTCTGCACATCGTCGAAATCGAGCCATCGGCAGGTCGCAAGGACCGGCATGTCGGCGATGGAAGAGCGCGGCATCACCGCGTAGTTGCGGATCAGGTAACGCGAGCGAAGCTGCGCCACGCTCGCCATCCAGAGCAGGGTCAGGATGCCCGAACCGAAGAACTGGACGCGCGAATACTCGATGCGCAGCAACAGCAGGATGGCAGCGATCAGGGCGTAGGTGAGAACGGCGATCGGCGCCACGTAACCGATGTTGCCCTGCAGGGTGGCGCGCGGAAAGGCGTCGAGCCTGCGGCCGCAGTACCACACCACCGAATAGCCCAGCGCCGTGGCGATGATGGTGAACTCCGTGCCGCCGAGTTCGCCGGCGAACGGCTCACCGGTGGCATAGATCGGAATCGGCATCACGACGCAGAACAGGAAGCCGACGATGGCGTCGATCCACGTCTCGACGAAGCGCTGCGGCGCCGACCGCATCGCCCGCGCGCCATTCAGCGGACGTTCGACCGACGAGGCCTCCGGTCCGACCGGGATCGCTCTGCGCACGCCAACGCCCTCCCACGTCATTGCCATGCCGATCTGCGAGGGGTTCGAGCGGCCATTCGCCCGCGCCCCCGCATCATGCAATTACTTGCTTCGACGAGCATGCCCCAAGCATACTCTTTGCATCCGTAATGAGTATAGTTGAACTACTCCCATGGCGTAAAGTCACGACGCGATCTTTCCCTGCGACCAAATGCTTGGGCCCAGCCCATGCCCAAAAGGGCGCTGACGACGAAGCCGATGGCCGGCATCTGCAGGCTGAAATCGACCATGGAATGAAGGATCGGCACGGCCGCAACGGCAAAGGCCGCGCCGGGCAGGTAGCGATGCGCCCGCCGCCGCGTCAGCGCCCCGTAGAGCGACACGCCCCATGGGATGAGCACGATGGCAAAGCCGACCACGGCCATGGGCACGCCGACCTCGACCATGGTCTCGAGCGGCGTGGAGTGCGCAAGGTCGTTGGGAATCGGCAGGGTCATCGGCTGCACGATGCCGTAGATGTCGGCGAAGCTGCCGAGCCCCCAGCCCAGCCACGGCGACATCCGGACGGCATTCAGCGAGGCCCGCCAGATCTGCATGCGATCGCCGCCGTCGCTGGCGCGGATCGCCTTGTCGACGATGGTATTGCCCGCGATCACCAGCACGATGATGCCGACGACGACGCTGATCGCCACGAAGATGCGCACCAGGTCCGGCCGCGAGCGCCAGCGGCCGCGCAGCATCATGGCGGCGAGCGCGGCGGCGCTGACCAGGGTGGCGGCAAGGCCGGCGCGCGACGCCGAGTACAAGAGGCCGCCCAGCAACAGCAGGCAGACCGCCAGCATGGTCACGCGAAAGCCGGTCAGCGAGGCGACGATGCCTTCCTCGTCATCCTCGTCGTAGCCGTAGGGCTGGTCGCCCTTGCGTCGGCGGCCGGCGAAGATCAGCGCCATGCCCGCCACCATGCCCATGCCGCAGTAGCCGCCGAACGAATTGCTGCTGACGAAGGTGCCCGACATCACACAGTAGTCCGTCGACTGGTAAGCGCCGACCTTCTTGAGGTAGCTGCCGAGATAGCAGGAGTGCGTCGTCACCTGCATCAGCACGCCGTAGGCGACGACCAGGATGGCGCCGGCGACGAACATCATGAGCAGCAACCGCGCGCTGTCGCGGTCGCGGCAGAGCGCGCGGGCCGTCAGGAAAATCGCGCCGCAGGTCAGGCATTTCAGCAGCGTGTTGCGTGCCGCATCGATCGCGAGGTCGGGCACCGGCGCATGGGCGCTGCCAAGCAGGCGGGCGGCCGCTTCATAGAGCCAGGCGGTTGCCGACGACGGCGCCATGGTCGACATCTGGAAGAGTCCGAACAGGACGAACAGGGCAAAGCAGGCAACAAGCGCCAGCAGCGGCTTGCGCTCGGCCTCGCTCACCTCGAAACCTTTGCTGGTCCCCACCCCGGAGGCGACGAGAACGGCGAGCACGCCCACGATCACGGCAATCGGCGCCCACGCCCAATCGCGATTGGCGCCCATCGGCAGGGCGGCAAACGACACGACGGCGAAGAACAGCGCCGCCACCGACCAGTCGGCAAGTCCGCGCAGCACCGCCAGCGGACGGCGCCGCCGCTCGACAGCCGCGTCGGCGTCGAAGACTACTTCTTCCTCAGGCGCGTGAGCCATTGCGTCAGCTCCTCCTGGGCGTTCGGCTCGTCACGCACGAAATAGCGGACAAAGAGTTCGTCGATCGGCGAGCGAATCGCCAGCGCGATCCAGCGCCGATCGCGGCTCGCCCGCCAGTTCATGACCACGTAGGCGGCGATGCGCTCGCGCTCCTTGGGCGTGAAGTACTGCCAGTTGTCGAGGATGAGCTGCAGGCGACTAGGCCATAGCGAGTTCATCATCGGCGCCACGTCGATCGACATCATCAGCGCCGCCACCACCCTGGCCGAGGTGCCGTCGAGCGCCTGGCGGGCTGCGGCAAGGCGCGCCCAGCCGACGCCGCGCGCCGGCGCGTTGCCCAGTCCGAAGTCGAGGTCGCCCTGCGCCTGCTTCATCCATTCGGCGCGCTGCTCCCTGGTTGCCGGCAGGTCGGGGGTGAGCGCCGCACCAGCCAACAACTCGGACCGTCCGAGCCTGCGGCCCGCCACCGGATCGGCCGCGACCGCGCGGTCGAGGGCTGCGATGCCGGCCTCCACGCCGGCAAGGTCGAGCGCCTGGCCGGTGCGCAGCTCGAAGACGACAGCGTCGGCCTTCTGCGCCTGCCAGGCGCCATTGGCCACCGGCCAGGCGACGAAAGCCAAAATGGCCCCGCCCACGCCCAGGAGGCCGCGCAGGACCCAGCTCATTGCGTTCACAACGGTCGGTCTTTCCTCGTTGATGTCGATCGCGTGCCGGCTTAGCACCGGACTTAATCGCATCCTACCTGAAATTATCGGCGAATGCCCGTCAAAGACATGTGTAGGAACTCAGGTCTTGGAGGGATCGACCGCAGGCGTCGCCGGCGGCGCAGCCGACGCCGATTCTGCCGGGGCCGCCGTCAATGTCCTGACCTGCACGTCCACCGTGGCTTTGGTCGTGACGTCGGCAGCTCCGGTAAACGTGCCTTTGATCGGCATGGCCTGCTCCGGATCTCGGCCGACGGCGACGCGGATCAACCGCTCGGTGCCGACAATGCCATTGGTCGGGTCGAACTCCACCCACCCCGCACCTGGCAGGTAGGCCTCCATCCAGGCATGCGGGAAGGCCGGCCTGGCATCGCCGCCTGCTGCATTGTCCAGCGCCGGATCGTAGAGGTAGCCCGTGACGAAACGTGCCGCGAGGCCGAGCGCCCGCGCGCCCTCCATCATCAGCAGGGCGTAGTCGCGGCAGGTGCCGGTGCCCGACTCCAGGGTAACCGCCGGCGGCTGCGTGCCGGGCTCGAAGCGCATGGCGTACGTCAGGCTCTCCTGGATGCCCTTGCACATGCGGGTGAGCGTGGCGAAGGTCTCGGGCCCGCCCTCCTCGCTTTCCATGAACTGCTTGGTCCAGCCGCTGACAATGGCGTTGGGGTCGGGATAGTGGCGCTCGACATAGCGCGCGAGGTCAGGCGCTTCCTCCGCGAGGTAGGCGAAGGGCAGCTTGAGAGCATATTCCTCGATCGGCGGCAGCTCGAGCGGCAGGGCGAAATGTTCCAGACAGATGGTGCTGTTGAGCTCGAGCGCCGCGGTGCTGCCGGTGAACGTGGCGATCGCGATCGAGTTGCCGAAGGCGTCGTGGATCCAGCGCACCGCCGCTGCAGGTTCGATCGTCAGGCCGGTGCGCAGCAACCGCAGATCATGGCTGTCGCGCGGCCGGAACATCAGGCGATGCTCGCCCAGCGTCACCGGCTCCGAATATTCGTATCGCGTGCGGTGACTGATCTCGAGCGTGCGCATGGCGCTCGATAATGCACCACACGCCTGGTGGTTGCAGCCGTGACGTTATGGGCCGATGCAGCGGAGCCACGCCGCGCTCGGGAAGTGCTTGCCGTTGGCGCCGCCCAGACCGTCGGTCTGGTCGTTCGGTTGATATCCCGGGATCAGCCGCTTCAGCCCATCGGGCGCGGCATAGTGGACCATGCTGAGACTTGCCTCGACGCAATAGCGCGCGTTGCCGCTCAGGAACGCGTAGAGGAGGCTGCTTTCCTGCGGAAAGAAGAGATCGCCACTCAGCGTGTCGCGCGCGTAGTCGTAGGGGAAATAGATGTCGTGGAAATGCACCCAGACGCCTGGGCGCAGCCGGGGCAGCACTTCATGGATCAGATAGTTCACTTCGCTGCCGGGTTTGACGGCATGGGTCGAATCGACGAACAGCAGATCGTCCTCGCCGAGATCGGCAATGGTGTTGAAGTCGACGGTCTGCGCCGGCTCGACCACCAGCCTCAGCAGCCCCTTGCTCTCGGCCTCGCGCAGGTAGGCGCTGGGATAGGGTTCGATGCAGACGATCTCCGGCCTGTAGTCGGCCTTTGCCGCCGCCGTCAGCATCACGGCCGTGCTGACGCCGCAACCGATCTGCATGACCCGGCGGGGCTTGCGGCTGGCGACGAAGCCGAACAGCACCTCCGCTTCGATCTCGCCGTATCCGCCGTCCGCACCGCCGCCCTGGATGGCGCTTTGATGAACGCCATGGCCGCGCAGGTAGTCGCCGTGCGGGCTGATCCACTCGCCCAGCAACGCGAGTTGATCGTCGATGCTGCTGTGATTGATGCCGTACATGCTCCTCGGCCGACGCCAGTCGTCGCGGCGGCCGAGATCGCCGAGATCGGGAACGCAGGAATAGAAGTGCTCGGGCAGAACGTTGATGCCGACGCGTTGCAGGAGCGCGAAAGAACGGTGCCATCCGCTCTTCGCCAGCGTCTTCAGTGCGCGTGCCTTCATGCCGACAGGCTCTTTCCCCCAAACGTCACGAGACTGGTACGTCCCTGCGCCGTGAGGGCGTAGATACCGCGACTGACGCGCTCGAACCAACCGTAGTGGTCGTGGCGCAGTATCTTGGCGGCGTTGGGCACGTCGCCAGCAGCACGCATGGCCTTGGGGGCCATCGGACCATGGCAGGCCAAAAGCTCGGCGCAGCGCAGCGCCTCCTGGCGATAAGCCGTCATCAGGGGCGCGCGCATGGCGCTGCCGCCGAGGTTGGGATCGCCGACCCGCCGGCGATGCTCGCCGAGCAGGCGGCCGGCCTTGCGCCTGTTGGCCCGGGGCTTGTAGGGCGCGGGATCGAGCACGATGTCGGCCCGCCCGCGCGCCACCACCAGAAGCCCAAGCCCCAGCCGGCGGCAGAGCTTCTTCACGTTCTTCGTCTGCTTGGGCCATTGGCCGACCGCGAGATAGACGCGGTCGCTGAGCGCCAGTCGGTCGACGCCCTGCAGCACCAGGCTGAGGCCGAACACGCGCTTCAGCTCGACGATTACCGGCGGCTCCTCGCCGCGCACGGCGACCACGTCACAGCCGCGCACCTCGCCCTTAACGACGTATCCTTGTCCCTCGAGCAGCGCCTTCACCGGCGCGTAGAGATCGCTCTCCAGCGGCATTCCCTGCCGAGGATACCATGTCCGCCTGTGGGTCGCTGTTCGGGCGCTTGGGCGTGAACGCCGCCACCAACACCTCGATCAGACGCTCGTCGGCCACCGGCTTGTCGAGCCGGGGCGCCGAGCGGTACGCCATCGGCACGATGCTGCGGTCTTCGTAGCCGGTGACGAAGACGAACGGCACGCCGCGCCTGCTCAGCACTTCGGCGATGGCAAAGCTCATGTCGCCGTGCAGGTTGATGTCGAGGATCGCCCCGTCGAGCGGCGCGTGCTCCGCCAGCTCCAGGCCGCGCTGCAGCCAGCCCGCCGGGCCGACGACCTGGCAGCCGCTTTCCTCCAGCAGGATCTTGGTGACTTCGGCCAGCAGCAGGTTGTCCTCGACGACCAGGACCCTGAGGCTTTCCAGCAGCCGCGGCGCCAGCATGATCGCTCCGCTCCCTTCCCTTTCGAAACCGACCGTCGGAACTGCCGTCCACGTCGGCCCAGTCTGCAGTCTGGAACGGCGCGGCCCCAGCCGGTATGACAAAGCTATGACCGATTTGCCGGATCAGGGCGCCGCGGCGGCGCTGGCATGAAGATCACCGCCGTCGAAACCGTCCGCCTGGGCGAGTTCCCCAACCTCATCTGGGTGCGGCTCAGGACCGACGAGGGCCTTGTAGGCCTCGGCGAGACCTTCATGGGCGCGGCCGCCGTCGAGGCCTACATCCACGAGAGCGCCGCGCCCAAGCTGATCGGCCGCGATCCCATCCAGATCGAGGCGATCAACCGAAGCCTCATCAACTATCTCGGCTGGCGCGGCACCGGCGTGGAGACGCGCGGCAACTCGGCGATCGACATCGCGCTGTGGGACCTGTTCGGCAAGGCGATCGGCCGGCCGGTGTGCGAGGCGCTGGGCGGCAAAAGCCGCGATCGCATCCGCGTCTACAACACCTGTGCGGGCTACAAGTACATCCGCGACGAGCGCAGCCAGGCCGTCGCCAACTGGGGCGTCGGCAACAAGCAGGGTCCCTACGAGGACCTCGAAGCCTTCCTGCATCGCGCCGACGAGCTTGCCCTGTCGCTGCTCGAGCAGGGCATCACCGGCATGAAGATCTGGCCGTTCGACATCGCCGCCGAGCGCACGGCCGGTTGGGACATCTCGCCGGCCGAGCTCGATGCGGCGCTGGAACCGTTCGCGAAGATCCGCAAGGCGGTCGGCAATCGCATGGACATCATGGTCGAGTTCCATTCGCTGTGGAGCCTGCCGATGGCGCAGCGGCTCGCCCGCGCGCTCGAGCCGTTCGGCACCTACTGGCACGAGGATCCGCTGCGTCTCGACAACCTCGCCGACCTGAAAGCCTACGCCCCGCATTCAAAGGCGTGGGTGTGCGCGTCGGAGACGCTGGCCTACACCCATTCCTTCCGCGAGTACCTCGAGACCGGCGTCGCCGGCGTCGCCATGCTCGATCTGTCGTGGTGCGGTGGGCTGTCGGAGGCGCGCAAGATCGCAGCGCTGGCCGAAGCCTGGCATGTCCCGGTGGCGCCGCACGACTGCACCGGCCCGGTGGTCTATGCCGCCTCCTGCCATTTCTCGCTGCATGCGCGCAATGCGCTGATCCAGGAAAGCGTTCGCGCCTTCTATAGCGGCTGGTACACCGAGTTGGTCACCGAGCTGCCGCCGATCACCAAGGGCGAGGTCACGGTGAACATGAAGCCCGGCCTCGGCCTCGACCTTCTGCCCGACCTCGACCGGCGCAAGGACGCGTCGGTCCGCACCACGCGGGCGTAGCCGATGATCCAGTGGACGGAGATCCTGATCGCAGCCGGCGCGGCGATGGTAGTGGCCGTCGGCATTCGTGTTTACCGTGCCCGGACGGCCGCGCGCGAGCGCGGGCCTGCCCATATCCACGAGCCGCTGATGAAGCGCGCCGAGGCGCTGGCCGATAAAAACCCGTTCCTGCGCAAGGTCACCCGCGAGTTCAAGGCCAACGGCCACATCTCGAACCGCCAGGCCGATGCGGTGAAGAAGGCGATCGCCCGTATCGAGGCGCGTTGAGCATGGGAGCGCGGGCCTCCGGCCCGCCCTCCCAAGTCTTATCCCAATGGCAGGCGCTGCGGCGTTTGGACTAGTGTCGGCTCGTGCTTCGCAAGGTCCTCCGTCTCGCCGCGCTTCTTCTGGTCACGCTGCCCGCCGCGTCCGGCGCCCAGCAATTCGGCGGCCCGCGGCGCGTCGAAGTCTCTCCCGCCTATCCCTACACGGCCGTCGGCAAATGGACCTACGGCGACGGCGGCAGCCGCACCGTGTGCACGGCATTCCTGGTCAACAACTGCACCCTGGTGACGGCGCGGCGCTGCGGCCAGGGCAAGGCCGGCAGCTTCCAGTTCGAGACCAGCGACGGCCAGCGCTTCCAGGTCCGCAACGTGCGCGCCGACCATGGCGACAAGAGCGAGGCCAAGCCGGAAGAACCGGACCTCGATGTCGCTTTCGGCCAGATCGCCGCGCGTGCCGGCCAGCCCCCGCCCGGCGAGAAATACGGTCGGTTCGGCTTCGATGACGCCGATACCGTGACGGCAAGCTCGGGCTTCACGCCGCACTGCAGCTTCGGCTTCAGCCACAACGAGGAGGGCAAGGGCGGCCGCGGCACGCTCGATCCCGACGTCTACGTCTGGGGGTCGCTGCGCCGCCTGTTTCCCGCCAAGGCGCGCAGCGACGAGTTCTTCCTGCACATGACCAACGGCGTCTACGGCGCGTCGGGCAGCCCGATCTTCCGCTGCCTGGCCAACTTCAACGCCGGCAAGCTGCTCGGCATTGACGTGAGCGCGCCCGCCCGCGTCGTCGGCGTCTTCATCCGCTTGAGCAACGAGAAGGATAACCTGAAGTTCGCCGACCGCCTGCGCGTCGAACCCAAGGACATGGCCTGGGGCATCGGCGGCAAGCAGTTCTATCCCTACTTGCTCGACTATGTGAAACAGCACCCGTGCGAAGCAGTGCGATGAGCCGCCGGTCGTCTCTCTCCGCCGCACAGGCGCGGCGCATCGCTTTGGCCGCTCAAGGTTTCGGTGCTGCCCGTCCCAGCGGGCCGCTCAATGCCGGTCACGTCAAGCGCGCCGTCGATCGGCTGGGGCTTCTGCAGATCGATTCGGTGAACGTGCTGACGAGGGCGCACTACCTGCCGCTGTTCTCGCGGCTGGGCAACTACGCCAGCGACCACCTCGACCGCATCGCCTGGGGCCGCAAGAGCCAGCGCGGGCTGTTCGAGTTCTGGGCGCACGAGGCCTCGTTGCTGCCGCTCGGCACGCATCCCCTGTTCCGCTGGCGCATGCAGCGCTCCCGCGAGAATGCCGGCGACGGCAAGGGCAAGCTGCATCTCCTTCGCAAGGAGAAGCCAAAGTACATCGACGCGGTGCTGCGCGAGATCGCCGACCGCGGCCCGCTCGCCGCGTCGGAGCTGTCCAACGCCGGCGAGCGGCGCGGCCCCTGGTGGGGCTGGAACGACGGCAAGCTCGCCGTCGAATGGCTGTTCTTCGCGGGCCTCGTCACCACGGCGACGCGGCGCGGCACGTTCGAGCGCGTCTACGACCTCACCGAGCGCGTGCTGCCGGCCAGCATCGTCGCCCTGCCGACGCCCAGCGCCGAGGAAGCGCAGCGCGAGCTCCTGCGTCTGTCCGCGCAGGCGCTGGGCGTCGCCACCGAATTCGACCTGCGCGACTACTTTCGCCTCGGCGTCGCCGACACCAAGGCGCGCCTCGCCGAGCTGGTCGAAGCCGGCGATCTTCTGGCGGTCGAGGTCGAGGGCTGGAACCGGCCGGCCTATCTGCATCCTGCCGTGCGCCAACCGCGCAAGGTCGAGGCGCGCGCCCTGCTGGCGCCGTTCGATCCCTTGATCTGGGAGCGCGACCGCACCCATCGCATCTTCGATTTCTTCTACCGCATCGGCATCTACACGCCCGTCGCCAAGCGCACGCACGGCTACTACGTGCTGCCCTTCCTGCTGGGCGACTGGCTGGTGGCCCGCGTCGACCTCAAGTCCGACCGCGCCAATTCGAAGCTGCTGGTCCATGCCGCGCATCTCGAGGAAGGCCAGGACGCGGCCCAAGTCGCAGGACCGCTCAGCGAAGAGCTGCGGCTGATGGCCGACTGGCTCGGCCTCGAAAGCGTATCCCTGCCCCGCGTCGGCGCGCTGGCGAAGACCATGGGGCGGATGCGATAAAGCGGATGAACGAGCAAGGCCTCACCCTGAGGAGCACCGCGAAGCGGTGCGTCTCGAAGGGTGGCAACAACGAGACTGTGGCCCACCCTTCGAGACGCGCACTTCGTGCGCTCCTCAGGGTGAGGTGGAGTGGGAAATGAACGATCTGGTGTTGAAAGGCGGCCGCGTGGTCGATCCCTCGCAGGGCATCGACAAGGTGACCGACATCGCCTTCGCAAACGGCAAGGTGGCCGCGATCGGCGACAATCTCTCCGGCAAGGACACCCGCAACGTCGCGGGCAAGATCGTCTCGCCTGGCCTGATCGACCTGCACACCCATGTCTACTGGGGCGGCACGTCGCTCGGCGTCGAAGCCGAGCTTTTGGCCCGCACCGGCGGCGTCACCACCTTCATCGATGCGGGCAGCGCCGGCCCCGGCAACTTCCACGGCTTTCGCAAGCATGTGATCGAGCCGTCGCCGGTCCGCATCCTGCCCTATCTCAACATCGCCTTCCCCGGCATCTTCGCCTTCTCCAAGACCGTGATGGTCGGCGAGAATTCCGACATGCGCCTGATCGACCCGCGCGAGGCCGTGCGCGTGGCGCGCGAGCACAAGGACCTGGTGCTGGGCATCAAGGTGCGCGTCGGCCGATCGGCCAGCGGCGATTCCGGCGCAAAGCCGCTCGACATCGCCCTCGAGGTCGCCGAGGAGCTCGGCGTGCCGATGATGGCCCATCTCGACAACCCGCCGCCGTCGCGCCGCGAGGTCGTCGACCGGCTGCGCCCGGGCGACATCCTCACCCATTGCTTCCGCCCCTTCCCCAACGCGCCGGTGCGGCCCGACGGCAAGGTGCGCGAGGAGATCCTGGCCGCCCGCGCGCGCGGCGTGATCTTCGACATCGGCCACGGCGGCGGCTCGTTCGGCTTCGGCACTACGCGCGGCATGCTGGCGGCGGGCTTCCTGCCCGACGTGATCTCCTCGGACGTGCACGTGATCTCGATCGAGGGTCCGGCGTTCGATCTTTTGACGACGATGTCCAAGTTCCTGTGCCTGGGCGTCGATCTGCCGACCGTGATCAAGCTTTCGACTGGAAATGCCGCCGCCGCCATCAACCGTCGCGACCTCGGGACGTTGAAGGTGGGTGGCGTCGGCGAGGCGACGGTGATCGAGGAAGTGAGCGGCAGCTTCGACTACGCCGATTCGATCGGCGAGCACATGACGGGAACCAAGCGGCTGCTTTCAGCCGGCGTCGTGCTGGCGGGCCGCTGGTGGCATCCGGCCTGAGAGACCTGCGAAATGAGCGACCCCAAGGAGTTCGCGTCGCCTGTCTGCAGCGCCAATGAGGCCGACGATGCCTACATGGGCTTTGCCAGCCGGGCGGAGATCGCGGCCTTCCTGAAGGAGCTCGAAGCAGCCGAGCGCGCCGGGCGGCCGCACGCGGAGATGCTGCGGCGGATGCTGCCCAAGGTCCGCGACGACGCCCTGCACCGCGAGCTCAGCGCCAAGCTTCGAGCGCAAGAATCCGTCGAATCAAAGACTTAGCCTCTGGATAAGATTTTTCCGGGAGCCGCTGCAACTTTTTCGGCCCGGCTATCGTTGAAAACGCATTGGTCGGGTACCGGTATCGCCCTGCCCCCGCTCAGCGATGCCACTCTCCCCGCCCGACCTATAGCCCGTCTCCGAGGAAACTCGGAGGCGGGCTGCCTGCTTCTGGGGGCCCGATTCCGAAAGGCTGTTCAGGCGCTCGCGACCAGGTAGACGACGGCGAACAGCCGCACCGGGTCGGTCCAGGTCCGGGCGATCGTGAAGCCCGCGCTGCGCGCCAGCATGGCGATGCCGGCATCATCGAACTTGTAGGAATACTCGGTGTGAACCCGCTCGCCTTCGGCGAAGGCGAAGCTCTGGCCGGCAACGGTGACGGTCTGCGGCCTGAGGCTGCGGAAGTAGATTTCGATGCGGCCGTCGATCGGATTGTAGAACGCCTCGTGGGCGAAGGCCGACAGATCGAAGTTGGCGTCGAGCTCGCGGTTCATGCGCCGCAGCAGGTTCAGCGTGAACTGCGCCGTGACGCCGGCCGAGTCGTTGTAGGCGTCGTGCAGGCGCCGTGGATCCTTCTTGAGATCGACGCCGAGCACCATCGCCCCGTTTTGACCGAGCAGACCGTGGGCGCGGCGCAGGAAGGCAGTCGCCTCGAGCGGCGTAAGATTGCCGATGGTCGAGCCGGGAAAGAAGCCGATGCGCCGGCGCGCCGCGCTCACGTCGGCCGGCAGTCGGGCGAGAGTCATGTAGTCGGCGCAGACCGGTTCGACCTTCAAGTGCGGGTAGTCGCGGCGCAACCCGTTCGCCGTGGCGTCGAGATGCTGGCGCGAGATGTCGATCGGCACATAAGCCACGAGATCGCGCATGGCCTCGATCAGGAGCCGCGACTTCACGCTCGAGCCGCTGCCATACTCGACCAGCGCGCAGCCGGGACCCGCCATCGCGGCGATGTCGGCCTCGAAGCGGCGCAGGATCTCGATCTCGGTGCGCGTGAGGTAGTACTCGGGCAACTCGCAGATCGCATCGAACAGCGCCGAGCCGCGCGCGTCGTAGAGGAACTTGGCCGGAATGGCGCGCGGCGTGCTCTCCAGGCCCGACAGCACGGCCTCCCGGAATTCGCTGCGGTCATCCAGCTCGGCGCGGTCGAGAAGCAGGGGCGAGCCGTTCATCTGAGATCCTCCGCGAGACGAATGCCGCCGAACATCCAACGGGCGTCGGGCGGGAAAAAGTTACGATAGGTCGGGCGCACGTGGCCGGCCGGCGTCGCCGAGCAGCCGCCGCGCAGCACCATCTGGTTGGCCATGAACTTGCCGTTGTACTCGCCGATCGCGCCGGGCGGCTCGCGATAGCCGGGATAGGCGACGTAGGGACTGGCGGTCCATTCCCAGACGATGCCGGTGTCATCGAGCGCCAAGGCGCCCGCCTCCCACTCCGCCTCGCGCGGCAGGCGCTTGCCCGCCCACTTGGCGAAGGCGGCGGCCTCGAAGCCGCTGACGTGGCAGACTGGCGCGGCAGGATCGAGCGGCTGCAGGCCGGACAGGGTGAAGACCCGCCAGCTCGCGCCGTCCTGCTCCCAGTAGAGCGGTGCGGTCCAGCCGCGCTGATTCACGCAGTCCCAGCCCGCCGACAACCAGAACTCCGGCCGCCGATAGCCGCCATCCTCGATGAAGGCGAGATACTCGCCGCAATTGGTCGGCCGCGAGGCGAGCGCAAACGGTTCCAGCCACACGCGATGGCGCGGCCCTTCGTTGTCGAAGGCGAAGTCCTCGCCGTCATGGCCGATCTCGACCAGCCCGCCTTCGAAGTCGCGCCACGCCAATGGTGTTGTCACGCCAGGCGAAGGTGCGGAGGCGTGATAGGCGGGCTTCAGCGGATTGAGCGACAGCAGATGCTTGGCATCCATCAGGATCAGCTCCTGATGTTGCTGCTCGTGATGCAGGCCGAGCTCGACGACGGCGTCGATGTCCTGGTTGGCGCTGTCGAGTAGCGCGACCGTCGCGTCCGAGACGTGCCGACGATAGGCCATGACTTCGGACAACCCGGGACGCGTGAGCATGCCGCGCTGCGGACGCGGATGACGTGGGCCGACGGCTTCGTAGTAGGAGTTGAAGAGATACTCGTAAGCAGGATCGAAGACGCGGTAGCCGGGCGCATGCGGGAGCAGCACGAAGGTCTCGAAGAACCACGTGGTGTGCGCCAGGTGCCACTTGGTCGGGCTGGCGTCGGGCATCGACTGGACCGTCTGGTCCTCGGCCGACAAAGGTTCAGCGAGCTGCTCGGTGCAGGTGCGGACGTCCATAAACCGCTTGCTGCGGTGGCCGCCACGCGTCCGCACGCCACGCGTTATCAGGTTGGACACGGCACCTCCGCCCTGTCGGCAAACGCCGGCGACGATAGCCGGTTGCAATGCCGTGGTCGTCCACTCACTGTGGACATCCCCGAACGTAGGGATGCAAGTGCCGATTTGCGAGATCGATCCATGGCGCACTCAATATTTCGAGAGTGTGTCTTGCCCACCGGACGTTTTCATTCCCACTGAGGACAGCGATGGCTGGACGTGGAATCCGGCGCATCGCTGGGTCTACGACAAGCTTGCCGTAGCGCTCAGTCAGGGATTGGCAGCAGCGCCGCATGGCGTCGCTCCGCAGAATTATCCCGTGTTTTCCAAGCCCATCTACAACCTCAAGGGCATGGGTGTGGGCAGTCGCGCCCTGTTCTCGCCCGACGACTACGCCAGTGCTTACCAGCCAGGTCATTTCTGGACGACGCTGCTCGAAGGCGATCATGTCAGCAGCGATGTAGCGTTGGTCGACGGCGAGCCGAAGTGGTGGCGCCACGCCACGGGCGTTGCCAGCGGTGCTGGCACTTTCGATTACTGGGAAGTGCATGCAGTGCCGTCACCCGCGGTCGAGGACTGGTGCGGCGCCTGGTGTCGACGGCATCTCAAGGGCTACACCGGGCTGCTCAATCTCGAGACCATCGGCGGCCGCATCATAGAAGTGCATCTGCGCTTCGCCGATCAGTGGCCAGATCTCTATGGCCCAGGATGGGTCGAAGCGATCATCCGGCTGTACGCGTCGCACGAATGGCGGTTCGACGATTCGGCGCGACGCACCGGGTACAGCGTCGTGCTGTTCGTGCCGCACGGCTGGCGATACCGACATCCGTCAGCCGACCTGCAGCGCGCCATCGCGACGACGCCGGGCGTGTCGAGCGTGCAGATCACCTTTCATGAAGAGCTGCCGCCCGGCCAGCATGCCATGCCGCCGGGCGGCTTTCGCGTCGCCATCGTGAACTGCCGGGATCGCGCCGCCGGCTTTGCGGCACGCGACCGGTTGCGCGCCCACTTCGAGGCGACGAAGACTCCCCTCTAGGAGTTACGCCTCAGGAAGCCGGCGAACAGGCTGACCACGAACAACACCAGCGCGATGACGAACAGGATCTGCGCCATGCCGGTCGCGGTCGAGGCGATCCCGCCGAAGCCGAACAAGCCGGCCAGCAGCGCGATCACGAGGAACATCAGCGCCCAGTACAACATCGAGGATCTCCTTGCGATCGTTCGTGGGATAACGTCCCTGCGACCGGCGGAGTTCCTGTCGTGCGAGCGGCAACCGGGTCATTGTCGGGACGTTTCCCGGGTCCTGATCCACGCCAATGGAGCCCCCATGGAACGCGAACTCACGCCCGTTGAGGCGCGCGGCGGCGTCGTCAGCGGCCGCATTTTGACCATTCTTGTGGTCTCGTCCGTCGGCGCCGCCGTGGCGCTGGCGATCGCCTGGTTATTCCTCTTCCCGCGGTAGGCGTGCCCGCTAGACTGGGCCGATGAAGACGCTGTTCATCGGCTATCTCGCCGCCCTGGCGGCCCTCGCCGTCCTCGATGCCCTGTGGCTGGGCGTCGTCAGCCGCGATTTCTACAAGGCGCGGCTTGGCCAGCTTCTGCTCGATCAGCCGAACTGGCCGGTGGCGATCCTGTTCTATTTCATCCACGCCGTCGGCATCGTGGTCTTCCCGGTGCCGCTGGCGGCAACGTGGCTTTCAGCGGTGCTGTACGGCGCGCTGTTCGGCTTCGTCGTCTACGCCGCCTACGACCTCACCAACCTCGCCACGCTGCGCGGCTGGCCGATGGCGGTGAGCCTGGTCGACCTCGCCTGGGGTGCGGCTGTCAGCGCGGCCGCCTGCGCGGTGGCGTACTTCGCGATGCGCGCTTAATGGGAGCGCGGGCCTCCGGCCCGCTCATGATCATGATGCGGGCAAGAGGCCCGCGCTCCCTTACCGATCGTCGTATTCGGGATGGCGGCGGATGTAGGCGACGATATAGCTGCAGGCCGGCACGATCTTGAAGCCGCGCTTGCGCGCATCGGCGAGCGCCGCGCCGACGAGGCGCGCAGCGAAGCCCTTGCCTTCGTCCTCGGGCGGCACCTCGGTGTGGGTGAAGATCATGCGGTCGCCCTGCTCGCGATAGACCGCGACGGCGAGACCGCTGTCGGTGTCCATCTCGTAGCGGTGCGCCGCCGCGTTGTGGCGCACCGTCATGACCTCGCCCTCAGCCCTGCGAGCGATAGGCGTACTCGTTGCGCACGCAGCGTTCGAAGTTCTCGGTGTAAGGCGCGATGCGATATGACTGGCACGCCGAACGTGATGCCGTCATGCGCTGTTCCGGCGTATAACCCTTGCCGGACTTGGCTTCGCGGTCCCGACACTTGCGATACTCCGATGAGCTGACGCTCAACCCATAGCCCGCGCACACGTCCTCTCCAACGACACGAGTCTCGACCGAGCAGGCGCCCAGCATTGCTGCTGCGGCGCCCACCGCGCTGATCACCACGATCCGACCCAGCATGCGTCTGCCTCCTGCGAGCATCGTTCGCGCTCACGCAGCGACAACGCCGGAGGGCATCGCGAGTTCCTGCCCGGCTCAGCGGTCGACCTCCCAGAACATGGGATAGGACGACTGGATCAGGCCCTTGAGGTCGGTCCGATAGCCGGCCGGGATGGTGAACTGCCCCCACATCACGGACGGCACCATCTCGTAGGAAACGATCTGGATGTCGGCGGCGATCTTCTTCCGCTCTTCCAGGGTGGCAGCTCGCGTAAAAGCCTTCATCAGCTCGGGCACGCGGTTGTCGCACGACCAGCCGGGGAAATCGTTGCAGGTCGCGGCGACATAGAAGTGCGTCAGCGGCGAGTACATGTCGGTGCCGTTGGAGTAGACCGGGAACATCGACCAGCCGTCCTTCTTGGCGCGCCGCGCCAGCACCGTCGGCCAGTCGCGCGGCTGCTGCTCGACGACGAAGCCGACGTCCTTCATGTTCTGCACCAGCACGCGCGAGGCGGTCTGGCTGATCGAGCCCGCGACTTCCAGGACGATCACCGGCTCGCCGTTGTAGCCCGAGGCCTTCAGCTCGGCCTTGGCCGCCGCGAGGTCGACCTTGGCGGCGCTCGAGCCGGCATCGGTCGAAAGCGGCGTGCCGCACATCCAGAACGACGGGCACGACTTCGCGCGATAGCGCTCGGGCACGCCGATCGCCGTCAAGGTCGCGTCCTGGTCGGCCAGCTTCCACATCACCTGCCGCACCTTCGGATTGTCGAACGGCGGGAAGGCGTGGTTCAGGCGGAAGTTGCCCTGGAACTGGTGGATGCCGCCCAGGCCCATCAGCTTCACGCCCTTGTCCTTCTCCAGGATCGGCAGAATGTCGAAGGGCAGGTATTGCATGTAGTCGATCTCGCCCAGCATCAGGGCGTTGGCGCCGGTCGACTGGTCGGGCATCACGCGCAGCGTCAGCTGATCGATCTTCACGTTCTTGCCGCCGGCCAAAAAGTCCGGCGCTTCCTTGCGCGCCACGTAGGCGGGATTGCGCTCCAGCACCATGGCGTTGCCCGGCCGCCATTGGTCCTTGAGGAAGCGGAACGGGCCAGAACCGACCGGGTCGCCGATGCGCTGGTCGGCCGGCGTCGCGGCGAGCCTGGCCGGCATCATCACCGGCAGCGGCGCGTTGGGCTTGCCCAGCACTTCCAGCAGCAACGGGAACGGCTGCTTCAGCACCAGCTTGAAGGTCTTGGCATCGGTCGCCGTGAGCTGGTCCGTGTCGGCCATCAGCATCTTGCCCAGCGGGTCGCGCACCGACCAGCGCTTGAGCGAGGCGACGCAATCCTCGGCCGTGACCGGCGTGCCGTCGTGCCACTTGAGGCCGTCGCGCAGCGTGAAGGTCCAGGTGAGCTTGTCGGGGCTGCTGTCGTAGCCCTCGACCATCTGCGGCTTGATCTCGCCCTTCTCGTTCATGGCGAACAGCATGTCGAAGACATGCAGGCCGAAGGTCCGGGTGATGGTGGCGGTAATGACGTGCGGATCGAGGATCGTCACCTCCGATTCCAGCACCACCGTCAGCGACTTCGCCGCCCGCGCCTCGCGCGGCCTGATCAACGACGCCGTTGCCAGCGCCGCGCCGCCTGCCATCGCTGCCCTACGTCCAAATCCGCTTACGCTCATCCCACACCCCCAACTCAGTGGCGGGCAGCGTAGCGCGATTCAACCAAAGAGAAACGGGCCGGACGCCGGCCCGTTTCCGCTGTTCGAGACGTTGGCTGCGATGAGGGGCTGCAATCAGGGCGTAAGCACGCGGCAGAGCACGCGGTCGACGAAGACATCGGTCCGCGGCCCGTACGCGGCAAACGCCAGCCGCTGACCGGGACCCGCCGTCGGCGCGATGATGCGGGTCTCCTGCACCGGCCTGCTGCCGTTGGTGAAGGTGCAACCGATCTGCGCGTTGGCGTCGGCGCCACTGTTGTTGGTCAGGTAGAGCGGCGCCACCCAGCGGTCGCCGGGAATCGCCTGCAGCGTCGGACTGTCGAGCGCGACGAGGGGCACGGTCGGGCCGGCCGTGATGGGCACGACGCCCATCAGGGTGGCGTTCGGCCGCTGCACCACGACGCCCGTCGCCGTGGCGATCTGCGCCTTCGGATCGAAGGCCCTGTCGGCCGGCGTGCTGGGCTCGTTCGACGGACGAAGCTGGTTGTCCTTGCTGACGTTGTCCGGCGTCCAGACCTTGCCGGTCTTCTCATCGCGGAACTGCGCCTGCGCGAAGGCCGACGCCGTCACCGCCATCGCTGCGACGCCACACACCAGCGTCGCAGCCAGGTTACGAAAGGTCGTCATGATCCCAAGTCTCCCAATTACATGTCGCGATAGCGCTTCTGCTCCCACGTGCCCACCTGGGCTTCGGCCTCTTCCTTGGTGATGCCGTAGCGGGTCTGGATCTTGCCGACGAGCTGGTCGCGCCGGCCCTCGATCTCGAGCAGGTCGTCGTCGGTCAGCTTGCCCCACTGCTCCTTCGCGGCGCCCTTGGTCTGGTTCCAGCTGCCCTTGAACTTCTCCCAGATCGTCTTGGCGTCGGACTGGCTGGTCTGGCCGGTGGCCTGGGCATGGACGAAGGTCGGCAGCGTGCCGACGGTGAACGCCGCACAAGCGGCGAGAATGGCGATTGAACGCATGGGAACTCCTGCTGTGAATGGCCGGCGCGATGTGCGCGTGCCGATCAACGAGCACGTGCGAGCGAGGTTCCCGTCAGTGACCGATCTGCGACCAGTGCGCCGCGGTCAGGACCACAGTGATTTCAGGAACAGCGCCAGGGGCACGACGATGAGGATGGCCACATAGAGATCCATCAACTCGCCCTCGAACAGGCCCCTCGCTGACGGCTCGGGCGTGGCCCGGCCCGACTTGGACAAATCCACGATCCGCATGGCGTCACCCTCACCTTGCGCTGCAGAGTTGCCATATCAACGCCGCCAAACCGAACCGGTTGCACGCCGCGCGAAGCTAGTTCAGGACGGTACCGCCGTGCGGGCCGCATGATCGAGCGCCTGCTGCAGGTCGACTGAGGAATAGGGCTTGGAAATGAACTGCAGGCCCTCGGCCTGCATGCCGGCGGCCTGGGCGCCGGATCGGCCATAGCCGCTGGCGATGACCACCGGCAGCCGGGGAAAGCGCCGCCGCACCTCGCTCGCCAGCTCCTCGCCGCTCATCCCGGGCAGGCCGAGGTCGGTCAAAAGCAGGTCGAAGGCGCCGCCGCGCGTGAGGAGCTCGAGCGCCTGCTCGCCGCTGCCGACGCCGGACACGAAACAGCCGAGCTGCTCGAGCATGTCGGTGGTCGACATGCGCAGCACGACCTCGTCCTCGACCAGCAGCACGCGCCGCGGCCGGCCGGTCGCCGCGGCGGCCGGCTGGGGGTCGACCGGCCGCGCCGGGGCCGTCGGAGGCGGCGGCGGCCTGCGAGCCGCCAGGACGCCGCGCAACCGCGCCATCAGCTCCTCGCCGCGATAGGGTTTGGCAATCAGGGGGTAGTCAGGCCGGTCTTCGGCCGGAATCAGCTCGCGCGCGTAGCCCGAGGTCAGCAGCACGGCGATGTCGGGCCGCAGGCGCTGCGCCAGCGCCGCCAGCTCGATGGCCGAGATCGAGCCCGGCATGACGACGTCGGTGAACAGCAGGTCGAAGGCCTGGTCCTTCTCCAGGATCGCCGCGGCGACGTCGGGATTCTCGGCGGCGACCACGCGGTAGCCCCAGCCGGACAGCAAGGCCTCGACGGCGCGCCTGACCTCATCGTTGTCCTCGACCACCAGGACGCGCTCGCTGCCGCTCTGGCCGCCGGCGCTGTCGGTCGACAGGTCGAGCACCGGATCCATGGTGCGCGGCAGGTAGAGTTTTACGCTGGTGCCCTGGCCGATGGCGCTGTCGATGCGGATGTGGCCGTTGGACTGGCGCACGAAGCCGTAGACCATGCTGAGGCCGAGGCCCGTGCCCTTGCCGTCGCGCTTGGTGGTGAAGAACGGATCGAACGCCTGGGCCGCCACCTCGGGCGGCATGCCGGTGCCGGTGTCGTCCACCGCGACCAGCACGTAGGGGCCCGGCGTGACGTCGGGATGCAGCGCCGCGTAGCGCCGGTCGAGCGTGGCGTTCGATACCTGGACGGTGACCGTTCCGCCCTCGGGCATGGCATCGCGAGCATTGATCGCCAGGTTGAGGATGGCGTTCTCGAGCTGGCCGGGGTCGATCTTGGCGTTCCACGGCTCGGCGGCGATGTCGAGCTCGATGGTGATGCGCTCGCCGAGCGAGTGGCGCAGCAGGTCGGCAAGGTCGCGCACCAGGCGGGCGACGTTGGTCGGCTGCGGCGCCAGCGGCTGGCGCCGGGCGAAGGCGAGAAGCTGCTGGGTGAGCCTGGCCCCCCGGTCGGCCGCCGCGCCGGCGGCGTTGAGGCGGGCGAGAGCCGCCGCATCGTTCGGCACCGCGCTCTTCACGAGATCGAGGTTGGCCTGGATGACCTGGAGGATGTTGTTGAAGTCGTGCGCCATGCCGCCGGTGAGCTGGCCCGTCGCCTCCATCTTCTGGCCCTGGCGCAGCGCCGTCTCGTCGCGCAGCTTTTCGGTGATGTCGACGCAGCGCACGACCGATCCGCCGCCCGACATCTCGCCGCGCGAGACCTCGTAGTCGCGGCCATCGTGGCTCGTGCGCGCCGTCACCAACCGGTCGGGTGAATCGGTGTCGAGCTTCAGCGGCTGGAGCAGCGCGCGCATGATGGGGGCACGGTCGGACAGAAGCTGCTCGCGCGTCAGCGTCGCGTGCTTGACGGGATCCCAGCCCGACAGGCGCAGGAAGGCCTCGTTCCACGCCACGACCCTGCCCTCGGCGTCGATCACGAAGATCGGGTCCAGCAGGCTCTCGAGGGTCGACTGAAGGAGATGCGAGCGATCGGCCAGCGCAAGCTGCGCGGTCTCCAGGCGTCTCGCGCCACGGATGACGATGTACATGCCGATGAACAGGCACAGGAAGGCGCCGGCCAGCAGCAGGAGGCCGGCGATGTCGGACTGTTCCTGCTCGGAGCGCAGCAGGGCGAGGCGGCGGGCCAGCAGGAGCCTCTGCCCCTCGATGAACGATTCGGAGATCTGCCGGATCTGGTCGCTGATGACCTTGCCCGGCCCGGTGCGCTCCTGCGCAAGAGCATAGTCGCGACCGTAGAGCTGGTAGGTGCTGATGGTGCTGTTGATCTGCTCGAGCTTCTCGTTTGCCACTGCACGGAACTCGCGGACCTGGCGCGTCGTGTCGGGATCGCCGGCCGCCGCGGCCTCGAGCTGGCGCAGCCCGGTCTCGATGCGCAGGCGCGCCCGCTCGTACGGTTCGAGATCGATCGCCTGGCCGCTCAGCAGATAGGCGCGTTGGCCGATCTCGCTGTCCTGCAGGGCGATCACGGTCTGGCGCATCAGCGACAGGATCTCGTAGCTGCCGACCACCAGGCGCTGCTGGCGCGACGCGGAGTTCGAATGGGTGATGGCGAGCAGCGCGGCCGTGCCGATCAGCACGGCAATCGTCAGCCCGACGATCACGCCCGTCGAGCGCGCCGTGCCGGCGATGCTACGCATCGGCTTCCTGGTCCTGCGGCATGGGGAAGGTCACCGCCACTCGCATTCCTCCGCCCTCTCGCGCCGATATCTGTGCCTCGCCACCAAGCTGCATGGCAAGGCCCCGGATCAGGGTGAGGCCGAAGCCGCCGCGGACATCGGCCCTGAGCAAGCCGGCGCCGCCCGCGCCGTTGTCCTCGATGGTGAGCTCGACCGTGCCGGCCTTGTCGGCGGCCTCGATGCGGATCTCGGGCGCTGTGACATTTTCGAAACTGCGGTTGAGCGCGCTGCTCACCGCCTCGGTGACGATCAGGCCGATGGGGATGGCGATGTCGGGGCCGACCGCCATGATCGGCGCGCGGATCTGGTAGCGCGGCTGCGGCCGGTCGGGGTTGCGGCGGCCGACCGAGATCTGCCGCACCAGGTCGCTGATGAACTGCTGGAAGTCGACCAGCGCCCAGCTCGAGCGCTCGTAGAGATGGCGATGCAGGATCGAAAGCGTCAGCACGCGGTTCTGGGCGTCGCCGAAGAAGCGGCGGATGCGCGGCGAGCGGATCTCGCCGGCCTGCAGGTTCAGGAGGCTCGAGATCATCTGCAGGTTGTTCTTCACCCGGTGATGGATCTCGCGCAGCATGTGGTCGCGCTGCTCGAGGCCGGCTCGGAGCTCGGCCTCGCGGCTGGCGATCGCCGCAGCCATCGCGCGCACGCCCTCGCCTACCGACGAGAGTTCCGGGCCCCACAGATGCCTGGGTTCGAGCTTCATGTCGTCGCCGCGCGCCACGCGGTCGGCGAAGTCGCGGATGTAGCGCAGCGGCCGCACGCACCAGCGATCGGCGCCCAGCCAGACCGCTGCCAAGGCTGCGGCCAGCGCCAGCACGACCAGGATGAAGCCGCCCCAGTCGGCTAGCAGCGTCGGCAGGCCCTCGACGACCGGCGCCGCCGCGACCACGAAGATCGAGGTATCGGCGAGCGGCAACAGGCGAAACTCGTAGAGCTGGCCATCCTGGCCGTACTCGCGAAATGCCTTCTGGCCGCCGACGATCGCGGCGGCGAGCCGCACGGCGACCGGCAGTATGCGCGCCGCCTCGGCACTGCCGGCGAGCGAGATGCCGCGCCGATCGACCAGCGACACGGCGATCCGGTCGGCGGCCGATGCCGGCGTCACGAGATCGGCGAAGGAGCGCAGCGAAATGCCGACGGCGCACATGCCGCGGAATTCGCCGCCCTGCAGGATCGGCAGAGCGATCGGGATCACCGCGGCGGGCGTGACGCGACTGGCGAGCTGGGCACCTACGGCGAACTTGCCGCTCTCGCGCACCAACCGGAAGACCTCGCGGTCGGAGAAGCCCATGCCGACGGCGGTCGGGGCGCTGGAGCAGCGCGCCGTGCCCGCGGCGTCGGTGACGAAGGCGGACGAGTATTCGTTGGGGAATTTCTGCAGGACCTGCCCGAGATAGGCCTCGCAGCGGTTGATGTCGGTTGCCGAGGCATCCGGGTTGGCGCTCTGCCTCACGGTGTCCTCCTCGCACATCGCCACCAGCAGGCGGCGCGAGGCTTCGATCAGCTCGCGGTGGCGCGCCACCACCAGCTCAGCGGCGGCGACCACCGCCTCGGCGTGACGCACCTGGCCCGCGCGCTGCTCGCGCACGGAGTACCACGCCGCCAGAGCAAGCACCGGCAAGAGCGCAATGGTGACGACTACGACCAGCCTCGTGCGCAGCGACCAACCGGCCAGCATCGCGCGGCTCCAGTCGTCAGATCGCGACGGTATCGAGCGCCTGGGCGATCGCCGCGCGGAGGAGATCGGGATCGAACGGCTTGGAGATGACGAAGGCGGGCTCGACCTGCTTGCCCGTCAGCAGCCTCTCGGGATAGCCGGTGACGAAGATCACCGGCACGCTCATCGAGCGCATGATCTGGTTGACCGCGGCGATGCCGCTGTCGCCGCCGCGCAGCTGGATGTCGGCCAGCACGAGGTGCGGCGAATGCTGCTTGGCGAGCTCGACCGCCGTCTTCTCGGTGGCGGCGATGCCGACCACCTGGTGGCCCGCATTGCGCACGATGTCGGCGACGTCGAGCGCGATCACCGCCTCGTCCTCGATGACCAGCACGCGCACCGCCGCGACGCGCTGCAGCTCGCGGCGCGCCTCGTCGAGGCTGCGCTCGGCCGCCTCGGCCTCGATGCCGAGGATCTTGGCCGCGTCGGCCACGGTGAAGCCCTCGAGCACGGTGAGCAGCAGCACCTGCCGCTGCAGGGGCGCCATGTCGGTGAGCGATTCCTTCAGCCGGCCGCTGACGCTGTTCTCGCTGCCCGCGTCCTCCAGCCCGCCGAACGGCTGCTGCAGGCGGTGGAATAACGTGAAGACGCCGAGCTTGGTGTCTTCCGTCCTGGCGACGAGGTCGGGCTGCTGCATGGCGACCTCGGCGCACAGGCGCACCCACTCGTCGCCGCGTTTCTGGGAACCGGTAACGGCTCGGGCGTAACGCCTCAGGAAGGGCAGCGCCCTGCTGATCGCCTCGGACATCTTGTTGGTGGCTGGTGACTCTGCCACGATTCTCTCCCTCGTTCTCGCTCGCCGATCACGAGCGACGGCCGGCCCGATCGCAATCGGGGCCGGCCGTCGCAATATACATTAAGCCGACTGCCGCGCAGGGCAAACTTGCACAGCCGTGCATGGACGGTGACGTATTTCGAAGTCTACCGCTCCGGCGCCGTCACCGCACCGATCGTGGCGCCTGCCGCGCCGCCAACCACCGCGCCCGCCACCGGCGAGCCGACCGTTGAGCCGACGACCGCGCCGGAAGCCGCACCGATCGCACCGCCCGTGAGCGCGCGGTCGACCGGCCGTTGACCGCAGGCGGTGGTCAGCAAACCGAGACCGGCGATCGCCACGGCCACCTTCACTACATGAAAAGTCATGGTCCTCTCTCCCTTCTCGGTTTGCGGTCGGCCGGATGCGTCTCAGTTCAGCCAGCCCAGGACCCACATCAGCAGGAGCACCGGAATCGGTACTCCCAGGAGCCACAGCACCGCTGCGCGTCCCATTGCAACCTCCTTGGATTCTGCGGTTACAACGCAGGATGCGGCACGAGGTTCCCTATGGACCGGCTACCTGTGGATCGCTACATGCGGTTGATCCAGCTATTGACCTGGCGTTCCGCCTCGTCCTTGGCGATGCCGTAGCGCTCCTGGATGCGGCCAACGAGCTGGTCCTGCTTGCCGTTGATGACCGTAATGTCGTCCTCGGTCAGCTTGCCCCACTGCTCCTTGACCTTGCCGGTGAGCTGCTTCCAGTTGCCTTCAACACGATCCCAATTCATGTGTCTCTCCTTCCAATGGGTGGATGTGGATTTCGGCGTCTTGTGAGACGCCCCCTCAACGTGGCAGTGCCGGTGCGGTTGCGCGACAGGCGCGGGCAGATTTCCTTTGCGTGGCGACAGGCGATTGCCCACATAAGGAGCGGACAAATCGAGGAACGAGTTTCGTCGCGGGAGATCTGCGCTCGATGATTAGGAACGACATCGTAGCGTTGCTTCCGGACCTTCGCGCGTTCTCGCGCTTCCTGTGCCGCGAGCGCGAAGCCGCCGACGACCTCGTGCAGAACACCATCCTGTCCGCGCTCGACAAGCAGGACCAGTTCGAACCCGGCACCAACCTCAAGGGTTGGCTGTTCACCATCATGCGCAATCGGTTCTATTCGGATCTGCGCACCCAGCGCCGGCGTCCCGCCTCGATCGACAGCGATACGGCGCCGATGCTGACCGCCGTCGACAATCCCGAAGCCGCGCTTGCCCTCAAGGAGCTGTCGTCGGCCTTGTTCGACCTCAGCCCGCAATCGCGTGAAGCACTCGTGCTGGTTGGTGCCGGCGGTTTCTCGTACGAAGAAGCGGCGGCGCTGTGCGGTTGCTCAGTCGGTACGCTCAAGGCGCGCGTTTCACGCGCGCGCAAGCAGCTGTCAGGGAAGCTCGGATAAAAACCCAGAAATTTCAACGGTTTGGCTGACGGCCGCCTAGATCATGTAACCTTTTCAATAACTGAGCATTAGTTGGTCGTTCGGAATTTCTGGAGAGGTTCATGTCCACCGAAACGAGCAACGACATTCGCGACTTCCATGAGCAGCTGAAAGCGATCCTTCCGCGGCTCCGGATCTACGCACTGTCGCTGACGCGCGATCGTGACGCGGCAGATGACCTGGTCCACGACACCGTGATCAAGGCGTTGACCGGACGCCACAGCTTCCAGCCGGGTACCAACCTGGCGGCGTGGTTGTTCCGCATCCAGCGCAACGAGTTCATTTCCGGCCTGCGCCGCCAGCGTCCGACCGTGCCGGTCGACACCGCGATCGCCGAATCTCTGTCGCATCCGGCGCATCAGGACAGTGGCCTGGTGATGCGCGAGTTCGTCTCGGCCTTTGCCAAGCTTGCGCCGACACAGCGCGAGGCGTTGCTGCTCGCGGTCCTCGAGGGCCTGCCCTACGAGGTCATCGCCCAGCATACCGGCGTGTCGGTTGGCACGGTGAAGAGCCGCATCAGCCGCGCCCGCGATACGCTGGAGCGCCTGCTGCTGGAGGGCGAGGCCAAGCCGCGTCCGACAAGCGGTATCGACACCACTGCCGATCGCGACGCCGACGAGGCGCTTCACGAACAGCCGCGGTAATCCCCTTCCGGACGTCGCTTGAGGTTGTGGTATAGTCATGGATAGTTCGTGGGGGAGAGATCAATGGCTCAGACGGGACCCGGAGGAATGGGCAGCATTCCCCGAGGAGAACGTCATGGCCCATGACGACAAGCGGCGTCCAGCGGCCCCGGCGCCCAAGCCGGGGCTGAAGGCTGATGGTAAGTCCGGGAGGGGCGCAAAGGTGTCCACCGAGCGGCCGTTCGACATGTGGCTACAGAAGCAGCTGCATGCAATGTACGACGAGATTGCCAGCGAGCCGCTGCCCAACGATCTGCTCAATCTGATCGATCACGACGCTGAAAAGGCCGGCGACGGCAAGGGCGGCAAGACGCCGAAGAAGGCGTAGCTCCAAAGGACGTCGCTCAAGGAACTCCGACGAGTGGGCGGCCGTTGTCATGTCTCCACCAGACGGAGACCGACATGCTTGCCAGCGAAGACAAGAAGAAGGCGCTGACCAATCCAAGCAGCGTCTTCAAGCATCCCGCCGACGTCGTCGCATGCAAGGACCTCGACAAGAACGAGAAGGCCGCCATCCTCAAGCAATGGGAGCTCGACGCGCGCCTGATGCAGGTCGCCGCTGAAGAAGGCATGACCGAAGGCGAGCGCAGCCTCTTCGCCGATGTCAAAAAGGCCCAGGAGAAGCTCCACCTCCCCGACCTCGAGGAGGACGGCGCGCCGACCAAGGCGGGGCCGTAGCAGAATTCATTCCTCCCCATCGTCATACGATGGGGCGTGGCGCTTTTGGCCGCATGGCGGCCAAAACGCCTGGCCCGCGCAGCGGGCGGAGGGGTCATAAATCAGAATCGTGACTCCATGACCCCTCCGACGCCGTATGACGGCGCCACCTCCCCAGCTTCGCTGGGGAGGAATCCCAGAACTCCCACAAACAAGAATGGCGGCGGCCTTTCGACCGCCGCCACCCTCATTCGCAACGCGTCGGTCAGCCCGGCCGGCGCACCGCGAACTCGGCTTTGGGGATGGACGCCTGGCTCGCGTCCCCTCCCGAATAACCATGCGAGATGAATAACGGGTGCCGTTGTTCGAGGTTGCGGCGGTTCGCTATACAGACCGACCCTGAGGGAGGAACCTGGACATGGAGCTTTTCGATCTTTCCGGCCGCGTCGCCGTGGTCACCGGCGGCAACGGCGGCATCGGGCTCGGCATGGCGCTCGGCATGGCGCGCGCTGGCGCCACCATCGTCGTGGCGGGCCGTGACGCCGCCAAGAACGCCGCGGCGGTGAAGCAGATCCAGGAGGCCGGTGCCAAGGCGAGCGCCATCCCGGTCGACGTCCTGAAGGAAGACTCCTGTCGCGCCCTGGTGGCCGACACCGTGAAGACGCACGGCCGCCTCGACATCCTGGTCAACAATGCCGGCGTCAACATCCGCAAGCAGCCCGAGCAGTACACACTCGCTGAATGGCACACGGTGATGGACAGCAACCTCACCAGCGCCTTCCTGTGCAGCCATGCCGCCTATCCCGAGATGAAGAAGGGCGGCGTGGGCAAGATCATCAATATCGGCTCGATGATGTCGATCTTCGGCGCCCCCTTCGCCACCGCCTACGCCGCGAGCAAGGGCGGCATGGTGCAGATGACCAAGGCGATGGCGACCGCCTGGGCCAAGGACAACATCCAGGTCAACGCCATCCTGCCGGGCTGGATCGACACGGCGCTGACCCGCCGTGCCCGCGAACAGATCCAGGGCCTGCACGACAACGTGCTGAAGCGCACGCCGGCCGGCCGCTGGGGCGAACCGTCGGACTTCGCCGGCATCGCGGTCTTCCTGGCCGCGGCCGCGTCTGACTTCGTGACCGGCGCCGCCATCACCGTCGACGGCGGCTATTCTGTCTTGGGTTAATGGGAGCGCGGGCCTCCGGCCCGCATCATGATCATGAGCGGGCCGGAGGCCCGCGCTCCCGGACTACGGCGACTTCACGCCGCAATTGGCGCGGTCGACGAACAGGTCGGTCTTGGGGCCGTAGACGAGCATGCCGACGCGCAGGCCGGCGCCGACGGCCGGCACCAGAACGTGCGTCTCCTCGACCAGCCTGCCCGAGTTGGTGAAGCGGCAGTTGAGCATCGGCACCACGGTGGCGGCGCTGTTGTTCTGCAGGTAGAGCACGACCTGCCAGCGCTTGCCGGGAACGGCGCTGAGCGTGGCGTCGCCGATATTGACGATCGGCACCGTGGGCCCGGCGGTGATCGGCACCGACGACAGCGGCACGATGCTCGGCCGCTGCGTCACCACGCCCTTGACGTAGACCGCCTGACCCAGCGGATCGAAAGCGAGGTCCTGCGGCGTCGGCGGGCCGCTCTGCAGGCCGACATTGAGCGGCGTCCAGATCTGCCCGGTCTTGGGATCCTTGAATTCCGGCACCGGCTGGCTTGTCGGCATGTCGACGCTGCTGCGCGGCGTCTGTGCCGGCGCCGCCGTCGCCATCATCGTCAGCGCGGCGAGGCCGCCCAGGAAACCAAGAGTGCTGTGTCGAAGTCCGCGCATGGTCGCCCCCTTCCGCGACCTACTCTAGCCTCGCGCGGCCGACTGCGGGAAGAAGTTTGGATTGCGCCGGAGCTCGGCGCTGCGCAGTTCGACCGGCAGCGCCCTGAGCTGCATGAAGTACTGCAGCTGGCGCTGGGCGCTCGCTTCGTCGAGATCCTTGCGCGAGACTTGCAGGCAGGCTTCGAGCTCGCCGTTCATGGCATAGGCGAAGGCGAGGTTCTGGCGCACGCGACCGTCGGCGCCGCGGCTGCCGATCAGGGGCACGAGCTGGTTGATCGCCTCCTGCGGCTGGCCGGAGATCGCCAGCGACAGGCCGTAGTTGGAGCGCAGCGCCACGAAGTCGGGTGCGATCTCGATGCCCTGGCGGTAGCGCGCCTGGGCCTCGGCGTGCCGCCCCATCATGTCGAGCATCACGCCGTAGGCGTTGAGCGTGCGGTAGTCGCGTGGATCGGCCTGTAGGGCCGCATCGAGCTGGCGCTCGGCGAGCTGCGCCTGGCCCATCGAGAGCATCGCCATGGCAAGGCCGCGCCGCGCCGTCTGCTCGCCGGCCCGCTTGTCGAGCACGTCACGGAACAGGGCGGCCGCCTCGTCGGGCTGGCCGAGCGTCAGATAGGACTGGCCGAGCCCGAGCTTGGCCTCGACGCCGTTGGGATTGGCCTGCAGGGCCCGTCCGTAGAGGGGAATGGCTGAATCGAAATCGCCGGATTTGCGCGCCTCGTCGGCCAGCTTGACCGTCGCAGTGTAGTCATCGCCCTTCGCCGCGGGATCGAGGTCGGTGCCGCAGGCCGCCAGGAAAAGCGCCAGGCCCGCGGTCAAGATCGGCGCCAGTTTCATTCCAACCCCAGATGCGTCCCGCCGCCGCGGGATCGGTTTCCTTCCTGAGGATAACAAACTATGGGGTCTAGTCGCAACAAAAGCCCTAAGTCTTGCGGCTAAAGCGCTGTTTTTTCTGCACGAAGAGCGAACTCAGGAATAGCGGACAGCCTTGGCGGTCGCCCGCAGGTTCTGGGCGCCGATGCCGAGGTAGCCGACGGCAAAGCCGAACATGTATTTGGCGGTTATAGTGGTGCAGGTGACGGCGCTGTTGGAGTTGCAGTTCGCCGTATCGGCATAGGTGACGGTGACGCTCGGGCCCATGCCGCCCGGCATCTTGCTCTTGAGCAGCACCGTGACATTGCTCTCCGCCGTCGTCGGATTGAGCATGTAGTAGCGTGCCGCCTCCTCGGTCGCGTACTCCAGCCCCTGTCGGACATAGAACAGCCGCCCGACGTCGAGGCCGCCCACGAACAGGATCAACATCAGCGGCAGGATCACGGCGAATTCGAGGACCGCCCCGCCGCGCCGGTCACCGGCCAATCGCGTCATTAAACTGGTCATGTCAGGGTGACACCACCACCATCATGGTCACCGATGCCGACAGACTGGTCGGTGGAGTCCAGCTCCCCAATTTGCCGAAATCGAGCTTCGCGGTCGTCAGCACCGAATCGAAGGTCTTGTTCACGTTGACTCTGACATAGCGCCTGATCGTCGCGCCTCCACTGCAGGTCGTCGTGCAAAGGACTTCCGTGCCGGACACGCACTCGCAGAACAACGAGCTGGTGGCGGTGACACCGACAAGGCCAGTCGCCGTCTGCGCCGTGCTATTGATGTTGGCCTGTTCAGTCGGGGCAAGGACGCCGTACTGCGCCCCTGCCCGAGCGCCCTGCAGCATCGCCGACTTCTCCATGCTGTATTTGCCGAGATCGAGCAGGCCCAGCGTCAACACAACGAAGATCGGCAGGGCCAACGCGAATTCGATGACCAGGTTGCCCGAGCGGTCGGCTGTCAGACGCCGCCGACCTGAAGGTTTCTGGCTGCGCATGGCCGCCCCCTATTCGAGGACCTTGCCCCTGGTGGTGGTGACGGGGGTGCTCACGACCTGGGTCGTCGTCGTTGTCGTGATGATGCCCGGCGGCGTGACACCGATCGATGCGCAGCCGGCCACATAGTTGTTGTTGTACGACGAGAACTTGATGTAGCGGCCGATCCACACCGTGCAGCCATTGGTGGTCGAGCCCGAATTGTTGATGCTGGCAATGTCGATGCGGTTGTTGGGGAAATAGATCGCACCGGTCAGCGTCACGGTATTGAGCGAGCTGATGGTGAAGATCTTCGAGGTCGACGACATGGTGCCGGTCGTCGCCCGGCGGTCCTGGTAGAACAGCACACCGGCATAGAGTGGCGGTGACGTCTGCCTGGCCGACGACGCGTTGAGCGAGATGTTGTTGTCGGACGAGATCTTGACGCCGCCGATGTCGGAGTTGTTGCCGGTCGTCTGGGTCAGCACGATGGCGACGCCGTTGTTGGTCGTGCAGGTCGGGCAGGTGACGTTGTTCACGCTCGAGATATAGAGGTCGCCGTTGGCGACGTAGTAGATGCCGGGCGTGAAGTAGACGTTGTTGATGCTCGATATCGACATGCCGCCGCAGTACGTGCCCGGCGACACCGTGAGCGAGCTCATGCTCGACTTGTTGAAGTTGGTGTAGCTGCAGGTCCCCGGCGACGGCGTTGCCAAGCTGGCATAGGGGTCGACGATCGAGGTCGCCTGGCTCGTTTGGGCGGTGTTGGTCAGATAGATGTGATTGTACGACGTGTAGGTGAAGCTGCCGCGCGTGTAGACCGACTTCATCGTCGCGTTGTTGAAGTTGGCCATATACACCGACGCCGTCGACGAGGTCGTACCGGTCGACGTGCCGTTCGAGTAGATCATGCAGTCGGACGTGAAATTGTTGAACGAGGTGAAGCTCACCCCCTGCTCGGCCGCCGTGGTCAGCGCCACCAGGCAGCCATCGGCACTCGAGGTGCTGGTGGTCGTGGTCACGGTCTGGTTCTGGTTCGTCGTGCTGGTCGTCGACGCCGCCACCGAGCGCGACGTCATGTTGAAGGCGTTGCCGAGCGTACTGCTCAGCACTGCGGCCAGGCTGTACTTGTTGTTGTTCTTTGTGATGGTCACCTGAACGGCGCTGCTGTCCCCAGTGTACGCGCCCGACGTCGGCGGGCTGACTGCCGTCACGGTCACGCCGTTGACGCCGTCCTGGAAGCCGTTGCGCTGCGCCTCGTAGCGCGCGGTTGCGATGGGGGTGGTACCACCGTTCATCTTGTCGACCGTACCGGCGAGTGCAGCGGCATCGGCCGCGCCCTGCATCTGGCGCTTGGTGCGGTAGAGCTGACCGGTCTCGACTCCGACGGCGACGGTGCCAGCGACGACCGGGAGAGCGACGAAGAAGGCGAGGACGGAACCCCGCTCGTCCTTGAGAAGACGCTGCCACATCAGGCGCACTGAGCGGAAAGCGCGCGAAGCCCCTCGCATCATGGTTCTCTCCTCAATCAATGGGTGCTCTTGGGGAGCACAAAATAAATTCAACTAAACTCTGAGAAATATGTCATAAGTATTAGTAATTGATACAAATCATGTCAAGGCGACCATGGACATAATGGCCGGCGCGATCAGCACCGTGATGAGCGTCGGCAGGATGAAGACCATCAGCGGCACGGTCATCAGGGCGGGCATGCGCGCGCCCTTCTCCTCGGCCTTGGAGGCGCGGGTCTGGCGGAACTCCTGGGACAGGATGCGGAGCGAATTGGCGAGCGGCGTACCGTATTTTTCAGTCTGACGGAGAGCATTCACCAGGGCGGCAACTGCGGGCGAATCGGAGCGTTCGGCCATGTTCTCCAGCGCCTGCTGGCGGTCCGGCAGGTAGGTGAGCTCGATCGCCGTCAGCTCGAACTCGGCGGCGAGCTCGGGCATCGAGCTCTGCATTTCCCTCGAGACCCGGCGGAACGCCGCGTCGATCGAGAGGCCGGCCTCGACGCAGATGGTCAGCAAGTCGAGCCCCTCGGGCAGGACATAGTTCAGGACCTCGCGGCGGCGCGAGGTGACGTTCTTGAGATAGACCTCGGGCATGATGAAGCCCGACAGCACGGCGCCGATGCAGACCACCAGGCTCATGTCCTCCGACACGCCGAGCAGGCCGGACGAGGTCAGCAGGATCATCAAGAAGCCCAGCGCCAGCGGCAGGGCGAGCTTGATGAAGACATAGACGACGGAGGCATCGCGCGACAGGAAACCGGCGCGACGCAGCTTGCGTGTCGTCTGGTCGGCCGCCGAGCCGCGCAGCAGGTTCAGCCGGTCGGCGATCTGGCGCATGAGGCCAAGCGACGTCTCCTTGGTTGACGCCGCCCTGGTTGCGGCAGCGCCCTGCTCGCTGCGCGTCTTCATGCGCCGGGTGCGCAGCGCCCTGAGGCGTGCCTCGATCGGCGGTTCCCAGGTGATCGCCAGCCACGTCGCCCAGAAGGCGACGAAGGTCGCGGCCGCCACCATGACCACAAAGCTCTTCTCGGTGCTGGCGAGGTCCATGGCCGTCTACACCTTGATGGTCGCAATCTTGTTCATGACGAAGATGCCGATGCCCATGCTGCAAGCAGCGGCGGCAGCGACCATCTGGCCAGCCTCCGTCGTGAACAGCGGGCCGATATAGCCGGGCGATATCAGGAACAGGCCGCCGCCGACCAGGAACGGCAGGCCGGCCATGATCAACATGGTGGTGCGCGCCTCCGCGGTGAAGGCGCGGATCTTCAGGCGCAGCTGCTGGCGGGCGCGCAGCAGCGCGCTCAAGTTGGCCAG
Organism: Reyranella sp.; assembly: GCA_021732285.1. Taxonomy (GTDB): domain Bacteria; phylum Pseudomonadota; class Alphaproteobacteria; order Reyranellales; family Reyranellaceae; genus Reyranella. Next base: position 56,607 of record JAKFVH010000034.1, read on the forward strand.
CGTCTCGGCGAGGTTGCCGCCGGTGTCGCGCTGGATCGACATGGCGACGATCAGGAAGTTGAACTCGTCGGTCTGCACGGTCTTGGCGGCGCGCCACAGGGCGGCCTCGATCGGCGTGCCGAGCTGCGTCTCCTGCTGGACGCGCTGGAAGATGCCGCCGACCGGATCCTTGATGTCGCGCGCCACGTTGCCGATCGCCTCCTGGACCGGCAGGCCGGCGCGCAGCGCGCGCACGACGAGGTCGACCGCCTCGGGGAACAGAAGATTGAATTGCCGGCCGCGCTTCTTGGCCCGCCAGCCGACCCACATGTTGGGCAGGCCGATGCCGAGCAGCAACGAGCCGCCGAGCGCCATGCCCGGCGCCAGATCGAGCACCAGGTAGAGCACGAAGGCCACGGCGACGGCGATCGAGATGGAGATGAAGGCGTAGTCGCCCAGCGTCATGTTGGTGCCCGACGTCGCCAGTTTCTGGCGGATCGAGCTGGCGTTGGGGAACCAGCGCCACAGCAGGCGGTCGAGCGTCGGCAGCTTGCCCTGCCGCTCGACGCGCCTGAGCGTCGCCATCTGCAACGAGCGCGAGCCGGTCAGCGCGCGGGTCTCGATGTCCTCCAGCCTGTCGCGCAGGCGGCGCTCGGCGAAGAAGCCGCCGAACACGACGCAAAGGGCGAGGAAGGTCAGGCCGGCGCCGATGGCGACGAAGATCGTCACCGTTCCCAGGTCGAGGCCGGCACCGTTCATCCCATCGCCTCCATCAGCACCTTGTCGAGACCGTAATAAGCCGCGCGCGACAGGAAGTGCGGGCGGAGCCCCGAGCTCTTGAAGGCGCCGGCGAGCTTGCCGTCGTGGGTCTCGCCCTTGAACTCGTAGGTGAACAGGTCCTGGGTGATGACGACCTCGCCTTCCATGCCCATCACCTCGGTGATGTGCGTGATGCGGCGCACGCCGTCGCGCATGCGGCTGATCTGCACGATCATCTGCAGCGATCCCGCGATCTGGCTGCGGATCGCCTTGGGCGGCAGGCTGGCCACGCCCATGGTCACCATGTTCTCGAGCCGCGTCAGGGCCTCGCGCGGGCGGTTGGAGTGCAGCGTGCCCATCGAGCCGTCGTGGCCGGTGTTCATGGCCTGCAGGAGGTCGATCGCTTCCGGTCCACGGACCTCGCCCAGGATGATGCGGTCGGGCCGCATGCGCAGCGCGTTCTTCACGAGGTCGCGCATGTTGACCTCGCCGTTGCCTTCGAGGTTGGGCGGCCGCGTCTCGAGCCGCACGACGTGTGGCTGCTGCATGCGCAGTTCGGCCGCGTCCTCGATGGTGACCACGCGCTCACCGTTGTCGATCATGCCGGAAAGCGCGTTCAAGAGCGTGGTCTTGCCCGAGCCGGTGCCGCCCGACACCACCAGGTTCAGCCGGCAGCGCGAGGCGATGCGCAGCACCGTCGCCATGGCGGCCGAGATGTTGCCCTGGTGGACCATCTGGTCGAAGCCGATCTGGCGCTTGCCGAACTTGCGGATCGACACCGAGGCGCCGTCGATGGCGAGCGGCGGGATGATGATGTTGACGCGGCTGCCGTCGGCCAGGCGGGCGTCGCAGATCGGACTCGATTCGTCGACGCGCCGGCCGATGCGGCTGACGATGCGGTTGCAGATGTTGAGCAGATGGGCGTTGTCCTCGAAGGTCACCGAGGTCAGGTCGAGCTTGCCGGCGCGCTCGACGTAGATCTGCTTGGGCCCGTTGATCATGATGTCGGTGATGGCCTCGTCCTCGAGCAACGGCTCGAGCGGGCCCA